>JAUHXX010000091.1 GCA_030426825.1 Bacteroidia bacterium
CTGACAATAGGATTCTATGGGCGTGGTGTCTGGCGATACCAGCTACCTGAATGAAATTACTAATTGAAGCGCTTTATTGATAAACGAGATTCAACTTTTTTAGTTTAATTTGAATATCGCCTTTTCCATTTTTTGTAATGGACGTTTCTGATAGATTTTATAACATCATATATTGCTCCGGCCCAATAGTTTTTTAGTCCAAACCCTCTTGGTTCTCCTCGCAGGCGTTCGTGAATAAGTAATTCCTTCGATTCCTTGTTAATGGCAACAAAATGAAAATATGCCTCCTGTGAGTTTTTGTCTAAACATTCTGCAATAAAAATTATACCTATACCATTATTATCTGAGAACTTGTATTCGGAAATATATTTTTCAATGTCTTCTTTGGAGTAGTTCGGGTTATTGTATGCTTCCATGTCTTCAAGTCCTGCTTCGGCGTTTTTATCCATGACCATGTCAAGATCATTAAAAATTTCGCCTTTTCTGAGCATTCCTTTTATGTCATATTTGTCTGGTTCGGAAAGTATCAACTTATTCCAACCAGGGAAATATTTGTCCCTAATTTGTACAGAGCTTTTTTGACCAGCATCTTCAAATTGCGAAAAATCACCAATTAATTTTACATGAGAAAAATCCACTCCTAAATAACTGATTTTAACGTCACTTGAGGTGAATAGGTCTTGCACAGTTTGGTTATAACCATTTAAACTGCTTAAAATTAAAGTAACAAATAAGATTGCATGTTTCATGGGTTGGTTTTTGATTTCATCTAAGTTAGAAAAATAATCAAATACAATTTGAGCAATAATAAGGAATTCTAGTTTAGAGTTAGTTTCATTTCTAATGAAGGATTTTTCTTTGATAGAATTACCAAGAATAATATATATGTAACAACTAAAATTTGGGATATAAAAAAAAAGCCCGCTGCGAAAATCGCAACGGGCCTGTAGTATTTATGATTGGTATTTACTTACCACTTACTTTAGTAATTGTACCTTGTCCTTCTTCAGTATCGCCGTTTTCAGCAGTTAACCTATAAGTATAAAAGTACGTTCCATCAGGACACATTCCGTTTCCGAATTTAGTTCCATCCCAAGCATCTGTGATGTCAGTGAACTCAGCAACCTTTTGTCCCCAACGATTTACAATCACACATTCAAATTCTGTAACTGCGAAAGAAACAAAGTTGAAAGTGAATACATCATTGTCACCATCTCCATTTGGCGTAAAGATATTTACTGGTTCGAATAATAGATCATCAAAGATGATAATATCCTCACAAGCCATATCAGTACATCCGAAGTGGTTGATTACTTCTAAACAAACTGTGTACGTACCACCATTAGTGAAACATGTATCTAATGAATAGTTGAAATCATTAGTTAAAGTTCCAGTGGACACATTCGTTGTATCTAAATTCCAAATGAACGTTGGTTCAGCTTGAGCATCAGCAGGGTTCGTGTAGTTTTGCGAAGTATTAGCATAGTTTACACAAACAGGTGCAGTACCTTCCCATTCTGCACTAAAGTCAGATGATGTCAAGTCGAAACTTGCAATTGGGTTTAATGAGTCCAATACGATTGTTTGAGTAACTAGACATCCATTGTTATCTTGAACAAGTACTTCGTAAGTTGCAGGATTCAATCCACCCCAAGTTGAGTTAGGAGAAGTTTGGCCTGTACTTAAGTTAGTCCATTGATACTCAAATCCAGGAGCTCCACCAGTTGCTGATGCGAATACTACACCACTACCATTTTGGTAGCTATATAATCTACACCATGCTGGCTCAGATCCTAAGTCTAACACGATTGGCGGTGCTTCTGTGATTTCAAAGTCAAATGACTGAGAACATCCGAATTCATCATCAATCTTTAAAGTGTAATTTCCAGCAGCGATACTATAAGAACTATCGGCTCCTTGTCCGTCTGGTACTAATGGATTATCTGGAATCCAGTTGTAATTGATATTACCATACGCACCTTGGTAACCGTAAACATTGTCTACGTGTGCAATACCAGTAGCATCTCCATTACACAAAACGTGAGTTAAATCAAGGTCGATTGTAATAACATCTGGATCTGGAAGATAGATTGAGTCATAGTTTTGACAAGCTCCTCCTAAATCTACATCAATATAATACCATCCTGCAATCAATTGGTTTGCAGCCAAAGAACCTGCACCGTTAACTTGATTTCCTAATGAATCCGTAATGGTAACAATTTGAGTACCTGTGTTCGTTGGGAAATTCACAACAATTGAACCATCAGCAGTTTGATTACAAACCGGATCACCAACAGTATAAGTGATAGGATTGTTTACAATTGTAATTGTTTCAGTGTGTGTATCCATTGTACCACAAGCAGCATCACCAACAGTTAAAGTAACTGTAAATGAACTGTTACTTGGGAATGTATGCGTAGCATCATAAGTCGTGTAATCAATTGCTGGTGCACCGTCACCCATATCCCATGTATACGTAAGGTTAGGTGTTCCCGTATTGGTAAACACACCAGTTGGGTCTCCACATTCTGTTTCATAAGTAAAGTCAGCAACTGGAGTAATATTTGCTCCTACAGTTATATCAACAGTAATTGTACTGTCCTGACAAGTTGCTCCAGCTAATGTTGCTGTTAAAGAAACAGTATAAGTACCTGGGTTAGTAAAGGTATGAGATGGGTTGGTTGTATTATCAACTGGAGAACCATCTCCAAAGTTCCATATATAGCCTTGTCCTGTAGAAGTATTATTAAAGTTCACGACTAGTGGCGCACATCCGGCGGTAACACTCGGTGTGAACTCAGCAATGGCTGAACCACTGTTCATGGTTATATCTATGGTTTCGGAGGCGGAGCAACCGGAGTTGGCCTCGACAATATCTACTTGATAAGTTTCACTTACGGTAGGACAAGCAGTAGTATTGGCTGAATTCGTAGAAGACAATGTAGCTGCAGGTGTCCATGTATATTGGTAATTTGGATTTGGATTGTTTGGTGAAGGACTTAAAATTGCATCTAAGCTCGTACATTCTCCACAGTCCAAAACAATTGAATCACAAACGATATCCACGTTAAATGGATTAACCGTTACAACGAATTGAGTTTGGCATGTGTCATCAATTCCGTTTGTATAATCTACATCATAAACAGTAGTTACGGTTGGTGACATTGTTGAATCCCCTGATCCAACACCAATATTCCCTACGTTGTCATTCCATACATAGTAATACGCGTTACCACAATCAATTGGTTGAATAGATACATTGTCAATTCCCCAGTGATCCCAGTTAGCAGAACTACCAACATCTTGTCTCCATTGGAACATTGTATTTGCAGACCATCCGCCTGGAGGTAATGCAAAACAATAGTTTGCCCATTGGTAATAAGGACCAGTGTTAGCAGAGTTAGGTTGGAAATAAGTAATGTCTACCCAAGTTGCTCCACCGTTAGTTGAATATCTAAGATATACACCTTCGTTAGCAGCATCTGGATCCTCACAGTCAATTGAGTTTTCATCTTCTGCGAAATCTAGATCAAAACAAATAGTTGCTCCACACTGTAAATCAAATGGAACAGTAATTAACTCTCTAGGCTGAGTCGCAGAACCACCCATCCAAGCAGATGGAGTTCCATCTAAAGAAGGTCCACATGGATTGTTATACATCACTGTTTGTGATGAAGACCATCCTGGCCCTAACATGTTATTATTAAAATCTTCAAATAGTACCGGTCCAGAAGATACACCTTGAGCACTTAATAGTACCTCTTCACCACATAAAATTGTAGCTGTCGGTGGATTTGCTGTTACCGAACATTGAGCTTGAGAATTAAATCCTAATCCTAAAGCCATTATGGTTATATAACCTTTAAATAAGTTTTTCATAGTTGTAGTTATTTCCAAACAGAGGTTTTCAGATTAATTAATTTAAAATCAGTTAATCTAGTTTCAGTCATTCCATCAATTAAAGTGATGAAATTCGCGAAAATGAATAACTCATGATTGGTCATTGTAGTGCAATTTCCTTCTTTTACTTCATTAGCATCAAGTTGAACCGTATAGGTGTGCTCACCACTACCAATTTTATGGCAGTTTTGACACTCATTATCCATATAAACTTCACGTTGATAAGTCAACGCCAATTTATTAGAAGTTGTGTTCGTAAATTTCAAGAATACCATTGTTGAATTTCTAAAGCCATCAAGGCCTTTAGTATCACAATCTTGAAATTTATACTCGATTTTAATTCCATCAAAAGTTGTATAATTTGTCCAAACATCAGTTCGAACAACTTCAGATGCCAATACAGTCTTACTTGGAGTCATGTAAGTTGCCTTCGCATTTCCAAAGTTAGGTAGTGCTACCAATATTGAAAACACGGATACTTTTAACGCTTTGCCTAAAAGATTTTTCATTGAATATTTCATAAATACTGTTTATTATTTAGAATAAGTTTTTCTACGTAATGCTTCAAAAACGAAACAGGTTGCAAATAGGTTGCATGGGTTTACATTTTTTTTTCAACGTAAATTTAATACTTTTTCTCTTTATATGCGTTTCATGTTACTTTTCGCGCACTTTGTATTAAATTTGAAGAATACTTAAAGTAAAATAAATTGGATTTATGACTAAGGGAGAATTATTATTACAAGTTGCGTTTTACGTTGTTCCAGCCGTGGCTTTTTTCGGAGCAGTTTATTATTTTACGAATAAGTGGTTTGAAATTCAAAAAGATAGAATAAAAATTAAATCGATTGAAAATTCTCGACCAGTTGCTGAACAAAAGAAAAATTCAATAAACAAGGATTTTTTACCAATGCAGGTGGATGCTTATCAACGCTTGGTACTTTTCTTAGAACGAATTGCACCTAATAATATGATTATGCGTTTAAATAATCCAGGTTTGCCTTCGGGTGCATTTCAGGCTAAATTGATAGAAACTATTCGTCAAGAATATGAGCATAATTTAGCCCAACAAATATTTGTTTCTGCAGACGCTTGGAAGTTAACACGAAACACGAAAGAAGAGGTTTTAAAAATTATTAATATGGCTGCCACTAAAATGCCTCCAACTGCAATGGCTAATGATTTATGTAAGGGGATTTTTGAAATTACAGCACAACTTGAGAAACAACCTACTGATGGCGCAATTTCTTTTTTAAAGGAAGAGTTGAACAAAAAACTTGCATTGTAAGTTACATAGGTGGCTCTTTTGCTCTCATTATTTTTTGAGTGAGATTCAGAAATAAAGCTACCATTGCGAATAGTGAAACTGTAAGACCGGCATAATACATGTAATCTAGCCTGAGAATGCCGCGAAAAAAAACAGTGAAAGCGAGAAGGCAAACAGCGGCAATTCCAAATATCATCCAAACTGCTTCGAAAAAAGTTAAAATTCCCTTTTTACCTGAAACAAAAATCAATAGAAAGTTCAGAAAACCAACTACTATTATTCCATAAACTGCAGTATTGACTAGAACTTCTACCATATGAGCAGCTCAAATATAGAAAATAAAGGTAGAGTAGTGTTAGGCCATGGTGTGGAATACCATTTGGACGTCATCATCCTCTTCAAGTCTTTCAATTAATTTGTTGACTTCTTCTTCCTGTTCATCATTCAAAGAAACTGTGTTTAAAGGGATTCTCTCTAAATTGGCTTCTTTTATTTCATGGCCTAATTCTTCAAGACCCGATTGTATATTCCCAAAATCTTCAAACTGTCCATAAATGATGATTTCGTTTTCGTCATCATCTTTATCAATTTCTTCAGCTCCATGATCAATCATGGCAAATTCGAACTCCTCAACGTCTATATCACTTGCATCAATCTTAAACATGCATTTGCGTTCAAAAAGAAATTCTACACTACCACTTGTACCCAATGATCCGTCACACTTATTAAAACATGCGCGAACATTTGCTACAGTCCTTGTTGGATTGTCTGTTAATGTTTCTACCAAAATCGCAACACCATGCTGAGCGTATCCTTCATAAACTCTTTCATCCCAATCTTCTTGGTTTTTATCAGTAGCTTTTTTAATCGCTCGCTCAACATTATCCTTGGGCATGTTGGCAGCCTTTGCATTTTGAATAAGAATTCGCAATTTCGAATTCGCGTCAGGATCGGGACCGCCCTCTTTTGCCGCCTTTGTAATTTCTCTACCGATTTTAGTAAAGGTTTTGGACATGGCGCCCCAACGCTTCATTTTACGCGCTTTTCTAAATTCAAATGCTCTTCCCATTTCTTAAAATTTGATTGATTTCAAATATAAGAATTATCAAAATTAAACGAGACAAGATTTGAAGATTTCGAAAATCAGGCAATTGCCAACATCATCTCTTCTCGCATGATGGCGAGTTCAGAAGTGGCGTTTTCAAGTGTCAACTTTCTAGGCTGTAGAAATGAATAGGTTACTTTAACACCTAAGCGTTTAAGAAATTTGCCTTTGTAATCAATTTTCCCTGTGTTTTTAATTGCTATTGGAACGAACAAAGCATTAGGCATTTCTTTTAACAGTGCTTCAATTCCAGATTTTTTAAAAGGTTTCATGGCACCATCCATGGTTCTTGTTCCTTCAGGAAAAATACAAACTGAAAATTTATTTTTATTTATTCTTTTAGCAAATGCAGCAATTTTCTTAACCGCCTCTTTAGGTTTAGACCTATCAATGGCAACTGAACCTCCAAAATTGATGTTAAATGAAACACTAGGAATAAATCTGGCTAATTCTTTTTTTGCAATAAACTTTGGGTGATGTCTTCTGAATTTCCACATTAAGGGTGGAATATCCCACATGGATTGATGATTACTCAAGAAAATAATGGGTTGATTACTAGGTAATTTCTTAAATCCTTTGAATTTGAAATTTGCTCCAAGTATGCACAAGGATTTCATCACCACCCAATTGAACCAAGATGTCATTCTGTCCATGCCGTTTCTACCGAAAACCAGTCTAGATATTACTAAAAGAGGATGAAAAATTAGAAGGATTAGTCCGAAAATAAGATAGAATAGAGGACTAAGAATGTAGGATAAAATTTTTTTCACAATGCTAAGTTACGCTTATTTGACGCATGAGCCGAATTAATATTTCAATTAGGATGAATTTTGGCTTAGGGAATGAACGGTATGTTGGAGCCCCTGTCGAATTCACTGAATTGGCAGGGCGACTAGTGAATGCCCGCCCATGACTGAATAAGTTTAGCGAAAGTAGGAAGGGGAAGCCCCAATTGAACTACAATCTTTCTTTGATCATACTTTCAACCGTATTGATCCAAGTTTCAGAATCATTTAAACTTTCAACTAACTGCACTTTTTCACCGCCATGCTCTTCAAAAATCTCTTGATATTCAACTCCGATTTCCACAGAGGTTTCTAAACAATCGGCAATAAAAGCAGGTGAGAACATGAGTAACTTCTTGGCTCCGGCCTTTGCTTGCTCTTCAACTATTTGATCTGAATATGGCTCTAACCAAGGAGTTTTACCAAGTCTTGATTGAAATGATACCGTATAATCACTTTCTTTTAGTCCTAATTTAGCTGCTATTAAACGTGTAGTTTCGTAACATTCATTTTGATAGCACAAGCGATACTCTGGTTTGTACGCTTTATCACAGTTACAATTCGCACACTCTAACTCAGGATGTACCTTGGTGAGTTGACGCATGGGTAAGCCGTGATAAGAGAAAATAACATGGTCATAATCGTCTATTTTATGCATGTTCGCTTTTTCAACAAAAGCATCAATATATCCCGGATGGTCAAAAAATTCAGCAACTATTTTAACCTCAGGTATTGCCCACCACTTACGCATTAATCTCATGACTTTTTCAACTGCAGAACCAGTTGATGCGCTTGCATAATGCGGGAATAGAGGAACAACAATTATTTGATCATAACTTGCCTTTTCCATTCGAGATAATACCTCATTTAAAGAGGGGTTTTGATATCTCATGGCCAACTCTACAGTGATGTTTTGGTCTTTTAATTTTTCTTGTATTCTTTCTTTAAGGATATTGCCAAAAGTGAGTAGGGGAGATTCCCCGTTCCACATATCCCACAACTCCTTGTATATCTTGGCAGATTTTGGTGCTCTGAATGGAACAATGACTCCGTTTACAAGAGCTGTCCTGCCAAAAGCATTAATATCAATGACTCTTGGGTCATTCAAAAATTGAGTTAAATATTTCCTGACGTCCTTTGTTTTAGGACTATCGGGAGTTCCAAGATTTACGAGAAGTACTCCTGTTTTCTTCACTTAATGCAGATGTTTTAAATGTGCAAGGCCCGGTCAGCGGTGGCCGCCAATGCTGCTTCTTTGGTTGCTTCAGTGTAAGTTGGATGTGGATGACAAATTCTAGCCATATCCTCGGCTGTAGCTCTGTATTCCATTGCTGTTACCGCTTCCATGATCATATCTGCTGCCCTAGCTGAAACCATATGTACTCCTAAAACTTCATCTGTTTCAGCGTCAGCCAAAATCTTCACTAATCCCATGATATCCATAGACGCTCTTGCACGTCCTAAGGCCTTAACAGGAAAAGATCCAACTTTATAATTCACACCAGCTTCTTTAAGTTCTTCTTCAGTTTTACCTACTGCAGCAACTTCTGGCCATGTATAAACAACGCCTGGAATAAGGTTATAGTTCAAATGTGGCTTTTCACCTGCCAATAATTCAGCTACGAAAACACCTTCTTCTTCAGCTTTATGCGCCAACATTGCGCCTCTGACAACATCACCTATCGCGTAAATTCCAGGAACGTTAGTTTGCAAATGATCATCAACTTCAATCATTCCGCGTTCACCCATTTTTACTCCAGCGTTTTCTAAGCCTAGTCCTTCAGTGAATGGTTTTCTTCCTACTGCAACTAAACAATAATCGCCTTCAAACTTAACTTCTTCACCTTTTTTATTTAACGCCGTTACAATTACACCTTTCCCAGTGTTTTCAACGTTTTGTACGCGGTGGTTTAAGTTGAATTTGAATCCTTCTTTCTTCAGTACTTTCGTTAATTCTTTAGATACGGCTCTATCCATAGTTGGGATTATCGCATCAGCGAATTCAACAACATTAACTTTGGCACCTAGTCTTGCATGTACCGAACCTAGCTCTAATCCAATAACTCCACCTCCAATTACAATCAGTTCTTTTGCAACTTTATCCAGGTTCAACATCTCTGTAGAAGTGATGATGCGGTCTTTATCCGGTTCCATTCCTGGAAAATAATTAGGTTTAGAACCTGTAGCAATAATAGTATTCTTGGTTGTAAGGGTTGTTTCTTTTCCTTCAGAATCAGTTACTTTAATAGTATTTTTATCTACAAAAGATCCAACTCCGGTGTGAACTTCAACTTTGTTTTTGTCCATCAAGAATTTAACACCATCACAAGTTTGGGATACAACGCTGTTTTTGCGCTCAATCATTTGTTTCATGTTCACCTTCACCGAAGGAATATCAATTCCATGTTTTTCAAAATCATGAACGGCAGTGTGAAAATGCTCAGATGAATCAAGTAATGCTTTTGAAGGGATACATCCCACATTTAAGCAAGTTCCACCCAGTGTATTATATTTTTCAATGATAGCAGTTTTAAATCCTAACTGGGCACATCTTATTGCGGCAACATATCCGCCAGGTCCCGATCCGATTATAACAACGTCATAGTTCATAGTCAAAGTTTTTGTTTAGCTAAACTAGTTATTTTTTTATAGTCAATGATTGCATCATTTCATGAGCAATTTTTTTCCAAGGTTTGTGTTTCTTTTTAGGTGCATGAAAAGTACATGATAACAACTGTCCTTTAAAAGATGCGAAGAAAAGTAGCTCATAAAACTTGGTAGGTTTTTTATTGATATACTCAATAAAACCAACTTTATGGCCATTTATAATTTGAACTCCCTGATCTTTCCATTTCGCTTTTGGATGTAGTTTTTTAAGTAATTGCTCAAATCTAATGGTCAATGCTGGTATTCCCGCTTCCTTACTTGAGATAGATTGTGCACCAAAACCAATTCTAATGGTCTTCTCGATATTCGAGTAGGCGATTTTAGGTTGCGCTTCTGCATGATATACTTTTTTCATCCTTCCTTCATCCATCAATTCAAATGAGGCAGGAACCTTAATTGTGATTTGCTTATTGAATAAATCAATTGTTCCCATTTTGATTTCTGGCTTTTTACCTGAAGTCAATAGAATGAACAATGAAAAAAGTACAAGGATCTGTTTCATGCTTTTAGTTTAATTCTGCTAATTTTTCTTCGAGAATTTTAATTTTACTTAAAGCATCTGCTTCCTTTTTTCGCTCAGCTGCTACTACTTGTTCAGGCGCTCCTGCCACGAATTTTTCATTCCCTAATTTTTTTCTAACAATGTTCAATGATCCTTTAGCGTATTCAAGTTCTGATTCAATTTTCTCTTTTTCAGCCTCAACATCAATGTCATCACTGAAAGGAATAAAGAATTCATTATTGTTAACAATAAACGAAAATGAGTTTCCTAACTTTTCTTCAACATAATCTAACTGATCTAGGTTTCCTAATTTTACAATTACCGGATCAAAAGATTTGCTGTGGCTATCATTTAATTTAACCGATAGACTAATTTTCACTTTATTGGCAATATTGTTTTGTTTTCGGATGTTTCGAATGTTCGAAATGATGTTCGAAGCAGTTTCAAATTCATTTAATATCTCCGAATTTATCACCGCCTTTGCAGGCCATTCTGCTACAATTATGTCTTCACCTTCTTTCCGGTCTCTTAGCCAATGCCAGATTTCTTCTGTCACAAACGGCGTGAATGGATGCATTAACTTTAGTACTTTTTCAAAAAAGTCTTTGGTTTGATCCAAAGTTGCCGAATCTATTGGTTGCTGATACCCCGGCTTGATCATCTCTAAATACCATGAACAAAAGTCATCCCACACCAATTTATAAGTGGTCATTAGGGCATCAGATAATCTGAATTTATCAAACGAATCGTCTATTTGTTCAATAGCTTGATTCAATTTATTTTCAAACCATTCAATTGCGATTTTGTTTTCTTTCGGTTGCGGGATATCTTTTTCTTCCCACATGTTCACTAGCCTAAAGGCATTCCAAACTTTATTAGAAAAATTTCTTCCTTGTTCACATTGTGAACTATCAAATGGTAAATCGTTTCCTGCTGGAGATGATATTAATACACCAACTCTAACACCGTCCGCTCCATATTCACTCATCAGTTCAATCGGGTCTGGCGAATTCCCTAAAGATTTCGACATTTTTCTACCCAACTTGTCTCTCACAATACCTGTGTAATAAACATTCTTAAAAGGAATTTCATCTAGATATTCTATTCCTGCTATAATCATTCTGGCAACCCAGAAAAACATAATTTCTGGTGCGGTTACCAAATCATTGGTTGGATAATAGTACTTAATATCTTCGTTTCCGGGATTTTTCAATCCTTTAAATACGGAAATTGGCCATAGCCATGAAGAAAACCATGTATCAAGTACATCTTCGTCCTGTTTTAAATCTTCGATTTTTATAGACTTTCCAGATTTTTCAATTGCTTTTGCTTGCGCTTCTTCAATTGTTTTGGCAACAACGAAATCATTTTCTCCTTTGCCGTAATACCAAGCTGGAATTTGATGCCCCCACCACAATTGTCTAGAAATACACCAATCTTTAATGTTTTCCATCCAATGACGATAGGTGTTTTTCATATTATCTGGATGAAACTTAATGTCACCATTCATAACAGCATCTAATGCTGGTTTTGAAAGTTGTTTCATATCCACAAACCATTGTAATGAAAGCTTTGGTTCAATAACCGCGTTAGTT
>JAUHXX010000092.1 GCA_030426825.1 Bacteroidia bacterium
GTGCTAACGCAATGTTGAAAGTCACATCAAACTGCTTCTTTTTCGAATCTATTTCATTTTTATCGCCAGAATAAATCAGCTCTGCTGAGTTTTTAAAGACATATTCAACTTCTTCAATACCTTTTAAACCAATGTCGATATTGTTTTCTTTAAATATACTTTTAACCTCATCTACTTGACTGTTACCTTCTAATGCAGTGACACGATCTATAAATTCTTTTATTTTTTCGACTTGAGAATCAGCAAAACCTTTAGTTAATAGTTCATCATAGATTTTATCACCAATTTTATCGATCTTATCTAATGCCACAAACAAATCAACTGCCTTATCGCCAACATTAAATAATTCACTTAATCCTGATAGAACTTTCCTATTATTTACCTCAACCTTTACATTTAGACTTAAATTAGTGAAAACTTCATCCATTATACAAATGAGATCAACTTCACTTAAAAGTGAATCTGTCCCAACCACGTCAACATCACATTGATAAAACTCTCTATACCTCCCTCTAGCGGGCCTATCTCCTCTCCAAACCGGCTGAATTTGATATCTTTTAAATGGAAAAGAAAGTTCATTTTGATTCTGCACTACAAATCGTGCAAAGGGCACAGTTAAATCATAACGTAATGCTTTGTCTGAGATTGAATTTGCAAAACGCCCTAATTGATCACTTTGTAAGGCCTCCAGATCTGCTTTCTTCACCTGATCTCCATTATTCAAAATTCGGAAAATGAGACGATCTCCCTCTTCCCCATACTTACCCATCAAGGTTTCTGTTTTCTCCATTGACGGCGTCTCGATAGGCAAAAAGCCGTATTTCTGAAAAACAGTTTTAATAGTATCAAAAATATAATTCCGTTTTGCCATGGTTGCAGGCAAAAAATCTCTTGTTCCTTTTACGATTGATGGTTTACTACTCATGAGGATTTAAATGTTGAACAAATTTAATGTTTTGAGTTTAACAAAATCCTTAGTTTTGCACGAAAATTCTGCTTCGGTGCATAAATTCAAAAACAGATTAAAATATTACCTCATAGGATTCGGGCTAGGACTGGTTTTTATGTTTTTTATTTTCGGGAATAGAGCATGTTCTTGGCTACCTGAAAATCGAGTAAAAAACATGATTGCTGAAAAAGAAATTTTGGTTGGTGATAGTGTGCGTTATATGATGGATTGTCAAGGTGTTGACAACAATGATGTTTACCGTTTACTGAATGAAGATGGAGACGTGGATTTTACCAGAAGTAAAACAGATGGTCATCCTAAAAAATATCTTTTTCAAGGATATAAAGACAAGAAGGACATCACCATCACCTATGCCTTATACGATTCTACTGCCGAAGTTATTGCTTTTGAATTTGGTGAACCAACTTGTGAAACCCATTTGAGTAATAAGCAACTGAGCGTGGTTTCATTGCCAGATAATGAAGTAATCACAATTATCGAATCTAAAGAAATTCGAATTTTGGAACAAGCCGAAGCGGATATGAAGAAGTATAAATTGACTGAGGCTCAAGTCAGAAACTTCCATTACTCAGCTGAAACGGATATGAAGAATTCTGAACCGCGTTTACAACCGAATCCGTATTATTGGATGAAAGGCAAAATCAAGAACAAGGTGTATTTCATTCAGTATATCATTGGAGATAACCGAACAAGAATTGCTCGAATTAACAGGCAGGGAGCAGATTGTAACTGTGAAGAAAAATAATTAGTGCTGAGCAGACATTGAAATCAATTCAGCAAGGCGTTTCAGCTTTTCAGAATCTACACTTTCTCCATCAAATTTAATGTTAGCTTGATTATAATACACTTCTCTCTCTGCAACTTTTTGATTGATGAACTCTTTTAATTTTTCGGGATCATCTCTAAAGTCTTCAATTAGTGGACGGATAGATTTGGACGCAGCAAGACGGGTTGCCAAAGCCGGTGTGCTCACAATTAAATAAACCACAAGCCCTTTTGATTTGATAATTTCTATGTTTTCATCTGAGCAAGGAGTTCCGCCGCCTAGTGCAATCACGGCATCTTTATCTTGGACTCGTTTAAGCCATTCAGTTTCGTAGGTTCTAAAATAATCTTCTCCTTTTTGCTCGAATATTTCTTGGATAGACATGCCCAATTCATTGACAATGGCTTTATCAGAGTCAATAAAAGGTCGGTCCATATGAGAAGCAAGACGCTTTCCGAGGGATGATTTTCCCGATCCCATGAATCCAATTACAAAAATATTCATGGTCAAATTTATTGAGAATTAAGCGGATATAGATTATTCGCATAATTTTTATTTGAATTGTTTGTAGATTAAAATAAACCATATATATTTGCACCCGCAAAGGAGGGAAATATCTTTCTGAAGCCGTGTTAAGCACGTTAAACAAGGTAGATCTGGTAGCTCAGTTGGTAGAGCATCTCCCTTTTAAGGAGAGGGTCCAGGGTTCGAGCCCCTGCCAGATCACAATAAGCACTGACTGTAAGGTTGGTGCTTTTTTTTGTTAGAAATATTTTGGGGCGAGAAGTTTATGCTGAGCGGAAATCGAACACAGTGAAGATTGAAGTCGAAGTGAGCCCCTGCCAGATCACAATAAGCACTGACTGTAAGGTTAGTGCTTTTTTTATTTGGATAAAATCCATTCTCAGCCAACCTAAACCAAAAAACTCCGTATTTAAAACTAGAATAACTAGAAAATGGTTAATTTTAAAATCATTATGAAAACATTAAGCATCACATTTATCGCTCTTTTAACAGTATTTACAGTATCTAGTTGTAAAAAATCTGGATGTACAAATGAGTTGGCAACGAACTTTGATTCTGAAGCTACCGCGGATGATGGAACTTGTCAATACGGATCAAATATCGTTTTCTGGTGTTTACCTGCTGTATCTGATTCATTAAGAAATTTAGGGCATACGCAATTGAAGTTTGATATTGACAATGAAATTGTGGATTCAATTGTCACTGAATTCTTTTTCTCATCTGTTGGAGAATGTAATGCCAGCGGAACAAAAACCATTTCAAGAGAATTTTTTGGTGATACTAAACAGCATTATCACTACAGAGTAAGAGGAAATAACAATCAAGTGATTTATGAAGACTTTATTCAAATCAAAGCAAAAGATTGTTTTGATGTGAGGTTATTATAATCCTATAAATAAAAGATTAAAAAAAGTCATTATTGTTTATAATGACTTTTTTTTGTGCCCAGAGCGGGATTATTTCATGATTCCAAAATATTTGTGCTAGACAAGCATAAAATCCGATTTCGTTTCACTCATTCCACCTTTTCTCTTTATAACTAGCATGAGCTAGCTCATGCTAGTTATAAAGAGAAAAATCCGGAAGGTCTCACGACCAATCGGATTTCTTTTGTGCCCAGAGCGGGATTCGAACCCGCACGCCCATAGGACACCACCCCCTCAAGATGGCCTGTCTACCAGTTTCAGCACCTGGGCAATTATTAATTGCTTGGCAAATATAATTGATTCGAAACGTACAAACTCATTAATCATGAAAAAGATTCCTGTGTAATTGGAAGACCTGTTAATAAAAATTAATCCTTTTCTTTTGTCCCTTTCCTCTACATCCTTGATGAAATGTTATATTTAACCTCAAACCTTTCATTTCAATGAATCGCATACTTGTTTTTTTATTATTAGCCTGCAGTTTTTCTTCTCATGCAGAACGGATAAAACTTTCGACTGTCACACTTGAGGTACCTGAAAAGGCGGCAGCTGGAAATAAAACGTCAATAATGACTGATGGCGTTAGCACCTATTCTTTTACGCGTTTGCGAGCAGATAGCACAGCTTATATTTATTACTACTCGTTTAAATACGGAAAAGCACTTTACGAATTCAGAGAAACTTGTAAGGCGGATATTTGGGAATGGTTAGAATCATCTTACAAACCTAAAACAGCTCGTAAAAAAGAATTCAAAAATTTCAAAATAGAATCATTTGAAAATCTGAACAATAAGCTACTGGATATGAAAATGCAGAAGTTCAGAATAGAGTATGATGATGGTTTAAGAAAACTGACTTTGATTTATAAAATTGACGAAACTACGCAGTTTATGGCTTCAGTTAAATCAGCATTTCCAGCAAAAGATTTCCTTGCCGCTCAAGATACCCTAGTTTCTATTTTAGAATCTGCCGGGCTTGAAAGAGCAACTCTTTTTGATAGAAAAGCAGTAGTAAATGAAGGAGAAATTGCCAAACACATCAACCATTACACGGTCAAATTACCATTTGGATTATCCAATGATTTTGATAACCCGGTTGTTGCTGTAGATGAAAAGGACAATATTATTATTGCATTCGCACATGCTGATGGCTCAGAGGTTTTCATTGTAGATAATACGTTTAAAATCAAATCAAAATTTCATTATGACCGTTTGATTCATAAAATTGAACCAATAAAAGATGGTTTTTTTGCGCTTTCCTCTGATGACTATAATTTATTGAGGTATGACATCTACCCGAGTATGTATCTCACGAAACATAAAGCCAATGGCGAATTAATTTTTACGCAATCTGTATTTAAAAAAGACAATACAAAAGCACCAGGTAACCAGACCTTCGACTTTTACTCGCGAGATAATGTGTGTCTAGAAATAGCGGATTCAATTGGAATTGTTTACACCACCTCTGAAAAACGTGTTGGAATGGCCAATGTGGTTCAACAGGGAGCTTATAAGACCTTTTCAGTACAAACCGGCTTTTTGAAAAAAGGTAAAAAAGACTTATGGCATGTTAGCCACTGCTTTGGCCAAAAATCGGTGAGATATAAAGACAATGTTTATTTATACAGTATTGGTGACAACGACCCAAGAGGTCTTTCCTTGTCAAAAGTCAATTTGACCATCCACAAAGATTCAACTGATTCCAGCTCATTCTGGCATGAAATATTGGTTCCGTTCAATGGAATTCTTGGAGATAATTACACAGCAGACAGTCATATTTCTGACCCAATTGTTTGGAACGACATGCTTTATATCGCTTTAGAGACGGAGGAAAACGCTAAAACGAATCACGACCCTAATCCGCGATCAGCTAACAGAGGAATGAATGACATATTTATAGTTAAATGCGACTTGGAAGGTGAAAATGTTAAGGTTACTCAATTAACGAAAACCAAGTTTGTTGAAGAGGCCAATCCTAAAATTGGAATTGTGAATGGACGAATGCTCGTGATTTACAATGAAATCAAATACAGTAACACAGGTCTGGTAAATAGCATTGAGGAGAAATATGTGTATTTAGACGAGCGAATTATGCGTGAAACCAAAGCAGCCGATTTAAACAGTCACTACGTTTCAGAAGAAAGAGAAGCCTGTAAAATGCCAGATAGCGGCATAAACCGAGATGGAAATGAGTTTGTGCACCTTTCAAACGGTCGCATAGTTTGGGTGCGATTGATGCGTAACACTAGAGAGTTGGAGATTATTACGATTGACGGGTGATCTCGAGACAATCCCGTCTTGGCTCAGCCTAGACGGATCACTCGATCTACCTCTTATAGTTTGTTTCGAATTTAACGCTTAGTCCAAAGATTCACGGAATCCACTTCTTATCGAAGTTGGGTTTACGTTTTTCAAGGAAAGCGTCTCTCCCCTCTTTTGCCTCATCAGTCATGTAAGCTAAACGGGTTGCTTCACCGGCAAATACTTGCTGCCCCACCATACCATCATCCGTTAAATTCATAGCGAACTTCAGCATTTTAATAGAGATTGGAGATTTAGCAAGCACTTCTAAAGCCCATTCGTAAGCTGTATCTTCTAATTCATCATGAGGAATAACTGCGTTCACCATCCCCATTTCAAAAGCCTCTTGCGCAGAATAATTCCTTCCTAAAAAGAAGATTTCTCTCGCTTTCTTTTGGCCAACCATTTTTGCCAAATAAGCCGAGCCGTAACCACCATCAAAGCTAGTCACATCAGCATCTGTTTGTTTAAAAATTGCGTGCTCCTTTGAGGCTAAAGTCATATCACAAACAACGTGTAATGAATGTCCTCCACCTACTGCCCAACCTGGCACCACGCATATCACTGCCTTTGGCATGAATCTAATTTGACGTTGTACTTCTAAAATATTCAATCTATGATAGCCGTCTTGACCCACATATCCTTCCTTACCCCTTGCTTTCTGATCGCCACCAGAACAGAATGAATATACACCATCTTTTGAAGACGGACCTTCGGCCGATAATAACACGACTCCTATATTGGTATCCTCATTGGCATCAGCAAAAGCCACCAATAATTCACTTGTTGTTTTTGGTCTGAAGGCATTTCTAACATCTGGACGATTAAAAGCGATTCTGGCTACGCCATCATCCGATTTTTTGTAAGTAATATCTTCAAATTCAATAGCAGTTTTCCAGTTTGGCTTTGACATAAATTCAATTTTCATCAAAGTTAATATTTTGATTTAGCCTTTGGTACAAGATTTGTTCTTAAATTATTGTTCAGAATTCATTAAGACCTACTGCACATGAAAAAATTATTCGTTCTCTTCACTATTTGCTTCAGTCAAATGTCAATGGCTCAAAACGAATTCGCATTTAACTTGTTAAATGAAATGGAAGCAGAGCACAATTCGTTTTTCTCTCCCACATCTATTAAAGTTGCCTTTGCAATGGCCTATGAAGGTGCAGAGCGGGAAACCAAACAACAATTTGAAGAGACTTTTGGTTTTGAAACCAACAATGAAAAGTTTTACAAAGAGCTCGCAAGCTTGGGTAAGGTGGCTAAAATAAGCAACTCTATCTGGATTCAGGAGAGCTTTGATATTCTAGAATCCTATATTTCAACCATCAACCAAAGATTTGGAACATCACCCTATTCGGTTGACTTTGAATTTAAACCTGAGGAAAGTGCGGAAAAAATCAATCAATGGATTGAAAAGAGTACGCATGGCATGATTAAAAAAATTGTGAGTCCATTAAGCGTTAAAAAACTGAAAATGGCCCTGATTAACGCTATCTATTTTAAGGAAAAATGGAAGATTCCATTTAATAAAAACATCACACAGAAAAGAGATTTTACCAACTTAAATGATGAAATAGTTCAAGTGGATATGATGCGTTCTTCTGAATCATATAAGGTCTATGTTAGCGAGAAGGTCAAAGTGATTGAAATTCCTTACGAAAATGAACTGACGTCAATGATGATTGTGTTGCCCCGTAACATGAAGAAATATCGTATTGGGAATAAAGAATACAATGAATTCCACAACCAACTCAGGAGACAAAAAGTAAATTTGATGCTTCCCAAATTCACCTTTGAATCTCCAACTTTAGAGCTTAAAGAAAATCTAGAAGGAATAGGATTTACACATGCCTTTTCTAATGGTGCTAACTTTTCTAAAATGCGCGAAGAAAATGACCTAAAAATCGGTACCGCCTTACACAAAGCAAAGATAATTATCAATGAAGAAGGTACTGAAGCCGCAGCATCAACTGTTGTCGGGATTGGAAAAAATCGATCTGTTTCAATTGCTAATCCAAGATTGGATTTCATTGTGAACAAGCCGTTTATTTACATCATTAAGGATAACCGTACGAATGCCATATTATTTATCGGACGTATGACTACTATGTCTTAGCCTTGCCATGAATTTTCATACATATAAAACTCATCACAATTCTTCAATTTGTGCGCATGATCTGGATATTTAACCATGAAATTCGTCCAATCTTGTTCTGCTTTATCCTTCCAATATTCTAACTTATAATAGCCATCTCTTTTACACTTTAATTGCAAACAGTGGCAGAATGCTGCGTAAGTATCGTTAGGGGCCAATTCTTCAGCTAATTTGTAATATTTCAACGCTCTGCTGGATGAATAATACCAAGATTGATCTCTTTTAAAATCATCCTCCTCCCATGAACTCCACGCATACTCGGTATAATAATAGCTGTTACCATGGTAAGTCATGTTATAATAAGCATTGCCTAACAACAGTGCTGTTCTTGCTTTGTTTTTTCCGTTTCCATCTAATTCTTTTTTCAATCGAATGATTTCCCTAACGAATTCAGGTTTGGTGTAGGCATTCTCTCGATCATTTGAATAATCACGACCAAACAAATTACTTTCAAACGGATTATCATCTAATTCCTCATTATAATAATAATGAAGTTCCCAATTAGAGACCACCCATACAGAATCTGGAATGGTTTCATAAATCTCCAAAGCCTTTTCTAAATTATCTTCTCTTAAATATTGAGTACCTCTCAGGTCAGTTAGTCTCCACTTCAAGGGCTCCATATCTGCAAAAAGATATTCTTCTAATTGGGTTTTTGAGGATTTATTCCACAGATCAAACAATTCATCTAAGTCTTCAGAATCCGCATTTTCATTCAATAAATCGAATGCTTGATAAGCATGATTTCCCCAACTTGAATAGGGTTCATAGATTTCGTTACCCACTTTTGACTCAAACAAAGCCGCCAAAACCACCTCATCTTCTTCGAGATATTTTCTTGAAACGGCTAGCATAAACTGTGTATGGAATCGATCATAATTGTAGATACTTTCTTTCATGGATTCTAACTCAATCATAGCCTTCATCAACTTACTCTGAAAGCCTTTGTCCCAATTGCTATTATTCTTCACGAGATTTAGCGTTGATATCACTGCAACTTGCGCCTTAATTTCAGGATTATCGGCATGTGAGTTCGCTAGGTTGATGTATTTTTCAGTTTCCTTTTTATCCTCCAGCATGTACTGCATATAAGCGAGAGAACTAAACCATAAGCCTCTGTTCTCAACCAGCCTATTTTCAACCATTTTAGCCGCAAACTCAACTACTTTTTTAAGGTACTTTTTATCCGATTGGAAATTCTTGTCTTGAATAAATTGAAAAGCATCACACTCCCAACATGAAGTAGAAATACCTGTTCCGAAAGTCGTATAGCGATCAGTAAAATACCAGTCTTCCATTTTATTAATTTCTCGAATGAGTAACAACTCAAGTAATTCTGATTTAGGATCAAGTTTTGCTATTTCTTCTAACTGATCAATTGCCCTTCCTGGATTTTTAAAAGCCGAAATACTTAAAAGCACGGATTTTTCATGATCATTCTGACATAAATTCAAAGCCCCGGCTAGTTTTGATTCATCTCTTGGAAAAACTTTATAGATGTATTCGCTTTTAGATTTACTTTTATCAAAAACCAAGCTCAATTCATATAAGCGTTGATTCCCGTTAGGATTTGCAATGGCAACGAAAAAATCTGCCCATGCCTTTAACACGCTATTTCTAGGCATACGTTGTAAAATCGTATTGTAACGTTCCATCTTCACATAATCATTCAAGTAATAATTCATGACGATTAGTTGATAGGTATACCGAATTTTCAGGTATTCATCAGACGTTTCAGCTCTTTGCGACTCAGCTAAATCCATTAATTGCCTCAAGGCTAACTCATCCATTTCTTTCTTTTCCCATGGATCAACATATAAAGCCTCCTCCACTGATCGAGCGAAGAAAATGTATTCTGCCGCCTCTTTGTGATACCCTGAATTAAAATGAATCATCAACTGGTTATCATTGATGGCCTCGATTGAACTTTTAGTTTTGAAACCATATATCAGTTCGTCAATTTGATCTTTTGGCACTTTTTCACCGAAATAAGCATACCATTCTTCAATATTTTCTGAAGGACCATAGAAAGCCTCTTCACTGTATTCATTGAGATAACGCGTACTATAGAACAAAGGCTCAGTATCAGAAATCTTGGTCAAGTTAGAAGAAAACAAAGAGAATCGAATGTCTTCTCCGTGCGGCCAGTAGGAACATGCTAATGAGTAAATACTACTGCTCAAAAACAGTATAGACAGCATCCAATTTTTCATAATCTTTCGGTGTATCGGTTTGTAAATCGTAAATAATTATGCGAGTTTGATCTTGATTGATTTCATCTCTAAGCAAGTTTGCGGCTTCAATCAATTGATCTTCGTTACATTTTTCTAATCGTAATTCATCTCCAAATCTAAAATAGGTATTTCCAATTACAGTATCTTTTTTACAAGCATATAGATTGGTACCAATTGACTTGAATAATGATTTATCAGCCAAATCTTCTTCGTTCAGTTCGGCACAAATTTTTTGAAAATTTCCTGTTTGGAAAAGCAATACCCATGAAAAATTAGGTAGGGCTATATCAATATCCAAAGGATAAGTATTGAAGCCTAAATAGCGTTTACCTTCGTTATTATTCAAGATGGAATTGGGTTCACGATAGGATGTAATTTCACCCATATTATAATACATGAGCAAACCTTTATCTACTGGCGGAACACCGGCCAATTCAGGATACTTATATTGGTACAAACGAATAGTTGCACTCAATTCTATTGAAGAAAACTTATTTTTCAATTCAGTCAATAAATAGAAATACTTGTCTTTAATGCTTGGGGTCCAATCGCAATCAATTTGAATTTCTTTTAATTCGTTTTCGCCATGAATAGTCTTGATTTTATCGGCTATTCGAGATGCCAGATGCTCAATTTGACTTGAGTCTGAATGTTCCAATACCTGCGTGGTAATGTAAACCACGGGATTAATCTGCATATCAACATCTGAGATATCAGATACTTCAGCAATTGGCACCGCTTCTTCTCCTCTCCATGCTACATCAAAATAATGTACATACAGCTCCTCTACTTCTAGCTTTTCAAGAAAAGATTGCTGTTCCGAATTAATCTGAAAGTCCTGCCTCCAATGATAAAAAGAGCGTACAATGGCTTTATCACCATCAGACTCAATTGAATCTGGTTGCGTACAACCATTCGTTAAAAGAATCAATGCTAAATATCCTATTGTTGCGAAATACTTGATGAATCAATACTACATAAAAAGTGTGATTTTATCATCAAAAAAAAGCGACTTCAACGCATTACTTATTATTCGTAATTGGTTGTCGATTATCCAGCAATTTTATAGTAATCCCCATTTGAGTCAATGCCTACTTTAGGAGCTATTTTAGTTTTGTCAAATTCTTTTTCAATGCTGTAAATATTATCCCAAAAATCGGCATGTTGAGGATAGTTTTGCTTAGCTGATTTCATCTTTGTCTCAGAATATTCGAAAGGAAATATATGCAGCGGCACTTTCAGTTGCCCGTTATTCCTGCCAAACATAGATAAAACATACACTTCTTTGATGGGTTCATCTTCAATGGGGATGCAGCCGATTGTGACACATGATCCATGCATGTAAATCGCCCCTCCTTTATCTCTTGCCGAACTTTTGATTTTATCTGCTTTATTTGGGTAAGAAACCCCCAATGACAATAAAAAATTACTGTATGGATTAAAATGCATGATGTGATAATAGCCTTCCGGTATTTGAAAATCCCCTTGTTCTCTTTTCGGACCTAAATCACCAGAAAATGAACAGAAAGGAAAGGTCTTATAGATTTCCCATTGCGATTCTGACTTTGCTTTTGACTTAGAACGAACATATAATTTTACTTTCTGTTCATATTTATAGGCCTTGATCATGACCTCAACATTATCCGTGGATAAATCCATAGATGATAATTTTTCAGTGATAATCGGTTTCTTTTCTTGATAAGCTCGTTTTACTCTTGAATACTGAAGTTGATCATCAATAAAAGAGGCATAATTATTGAAGCCGTTTAACAAAAAATAAGAAATTAATCCTAAATTTATAAGTAGTTTCGTAGGGGACGTCATAGTCGATTTAGATTGGTTTCTAATCAGATAATTCAACAACAGATTAAAAGTAACAAATGAAGAAAGTAATATTAGCGGTTTTATGCATTAGCTCAAGCTTTGCCTACAGCCA
>JAUHXX010000093.1 GCA_030426825.1 Bacteroidia bacterium
TGAGTTTTGATATCGCCGTCTTCTCTAACATCACACATGATCATTTAGATTATCACAAAACATTTAAAGAATACATCAATGCTAAGAAAAAATTCTTTGATGACTTAACTTCTGGTGCCATTGCAATTACCAATGTGGATGATGCCAATGGCTTGGTGATGGTTCAAAATACTAAAGCGAAAGTAAAAACGCTGGCGCTTCAAACAGTTGCCGATTACAAAGCAAAAGTGCTCGAGAATTCTTTTTCAGGATTAGTGTTGAGCATAAATAATCAAGATGTATGGACCAATTTAATTGGTGGATTTAACGCGTATAACATTCTAACCGTTTACGCAATTGCTTGCGAATTAGGCTTGGATGAAGTGGAGATCTTGACAGAAATCAGCAAGCTAAAATCTGTTGAAGGACGATTCGAATATTTAAAGTCTGAGAAAAACATCATTGCCATTGTAGACTATGCCCATACACCTGACGCACTTAAAAATGTATTGTCTACCATTCAGTCCGTGCGAACAAGAAACGAGCAAGTGTTGACAGTTGTTGGATGCGGGGGAGATCGAGATAAAACAAAGCGTCCGTTGATGGCGGCTATTGCTTCTGAGTTGTCAGATAAAGTGATTTTGACTTCAGATAATCCGCGGTCAGAAAATCCGGAAACCATTATTGAAGATATGAAGGTGGGCGTGCCTGCTGATAGGTCTGCACGTGCAATGGCTATTACGAATAGAGAAGAGGCAATTAAAGTGGCTTGCACTTTGGCTGAACCTGGAGATATCGTGTTGGTTGCAGGTAAAGGCCATGAAAAATACCAAGAAATCAAAGGAGAGAGATTTCCTTTTGATGATTACGAAACCTTAAAACAAACCCTTAAAAACCTGAATAAGTAATGTTATACTATTTATTTCAATACCTAGATGAGTTAGGAGTTCCTGGAGCGGGTGTAATGGATTACATCTCTTTTAGAGCGGCCTTTGCCATCATTACTTCTTTATTGATTTCCATGGTTTTCGGAAATCGATTAATCAATCTATTGCGTAAACAGCAAGTAGGTGAAACGGTCAGAGATTTAGGCCTTGAAGGTCAAAAAGAGAAAGAGGGTACTCCAACAATGGGTGGCTTAATCATTTTGGCTTCAATTCTTATTCCGACTCTTTTGTTTGCAAAGTTGGATAACATCTATGTGATTCTAATGCTTGTTTCTACCGTTCTATTCGGATTGATAGGTTTCATTGATGATTACATCAAGGTCTTTAAAAAGAATAAAGAAGGTCTTGCAGGGCGATTTAAAATTGTTGGGCAAGTTTTTGTTGGGGCAATTGTTGGAGGGGTCTTGTATTTTCATCCAGATGTTCAAGTGCATGAGAATGTTCCTGAGTCCACTGTAATCACAAGTATCCAAGAGGATGTTACGGATAAACATCAGATAGTTCCTGAAGGAACTAAGTATGTGGTAAAAAAAGACATGACCACAACCATTCCTTTTATCAAAGGGAACGAATTCAATTACAATTGGATCATTGGTGATGAAAACAAATCGTACGGTTGGTTGCTCTTTATTCCAGTAGTGATCATCATCATTACTGCCGTTTCTAACGGAGCCAACATGACGGATGGTTTAGATGGTTTGGCTACCGGTACATCCGCGATTATTGGTATTGCCCTTGCCATTTTCGCTTACGTTTCTGGACACATTGAATTTGCTGACTACTTGGGTGTGATGTATATCCCGTATTCATCTGAACTGGTGATTTTCATATCTGCATTTATGGGCGCTTGTATCGGCTTTTTATGGCACAACTCATATCCAGCTAAAGTTTTTATGGGGGATACGGGTTCTCTAGCAATAGGGGGGATTATTGCTGTGTTCGCCATCATCATTCGTAAAGAATTATTGATTCCGGTTTTATGCGGAGTTTTCTTGATTGAAAATGTATCTGTTATGATGCAGGTGGGATGGTTCAAATTCACCAAAAAGAAATACGGAGAAGGGCGTAGGATTTTCCTAATGGCTCCACTTCATCATCACTTTCAGAAAAAAGGAATGCACGAAGCTAAAATTGTCTCCCGCTTTTGGATAGTAGGAGTAATTCTAGCAGTAATAACAATTGTAACACTAAAACTAAGGTAATACGAAATGGGCTGTCGAAGACAAATTTCACCAAATCAGGAATAAAAAGAAAAATGACAACAAACCAAAACATAGCAATCTTGGGAGCCGGCGAAAGCGGGGTTGGAGCAGCTCTATTGGCAAAAGCTAAAGGCTTCAATGTGTTTGTGTCTGATAAAGGAAAGATTAAAGCATCCTACCAAAAAGAATTGGAAGAGAATGCCATTGAATTTGAATCAGAGCAACATGATGTCAATCGCATTTTACAAGCTGACCTGATAATTAAAAGTCCTGGTATTCCTGAAAAAGTTGAGCTTGTTCAACGTGCACTGCAGAAAGATATTCCAGTAATATCAGAAATAGAATTTGCTGGGAAGTATACCGATAAAAAGCTGATTTGCATTACAGGAAGTAATGGAAAAACTACAACAACCATGTGGATTCATCACATCTTGAAAAAAGCAGGTTTAGAGGTAGCTATGGCTGGCAATGTTGGTGAGTCCTTAGCTCGTCAAGTGGTAGAAGATAAGCCCGGTTATTATGTGATTGAATTAAGTTCGTTTCAGCTTGATGGCATGTTTGATTTCAAGGCTGATATCGCGGTATTACTCAATATCACACCAGATCATCTTGATCGATACGAATACGAAATGCAAAACTATGTGAATTCTAAATTCAGAATCACTCAAAATCTTACTGCCAACGACTGGTTTGTCTACAATGCAGACGACCCAATCATTGTCAATGAAATCGCTAAAAGAGATATCAAAGCTCAGTTAGCGCCATTCTCTCTGAATCAAAAAGAAGGAATGGTAGGATATGTAAACAACAACCAAATTAATATAAACCTATCTGCGAAAGCAGAATTAAAACCAGAATTTACTATGTCGATTCACGATTTATCCCTTAAGGGTAAGCACAATACCCAAAATTCAATGGCGTCCGGTATTACGTCAAAAATTTTAGAAATCCGTAACGAGTCTATCAGAGACAGTTTATCTGACTTCAAAAACGTTGAGCACAGATTAGAGTTTGTTGCAAAAGTTAACGGAATTGAGTTTATTAACGATTCAAAAGCCACCAATGTTAATTCAACATGGTATGCTCTAGAAAGCATGGACAAACCTACTGTTTGGATAGTTGGAGGCGTTGATAAAGGAAACGATTACGATACGCTACTTCCTCTAATCAAAGAAAAGGTGAAAGCCGTAATTTGTTTAGGCAAAGACAACGAAAAAATTAAAGAGGCATTCTCAGGAACTGTTGACGTAATCGTTGAGGCTGGTTCTGCTGTTGAAGCAGTTGCTTTTGGGTATCAATTAGCGAAAAAAGACAATACGGTATTATTGTCTCCTGCTTGTGCGTCTTTTGATTTATTCGAAAATTACGAAGACAGAGGTGCGCAATTTAAGGCAGCAGTTCGCTCACTGTAATTCAGTTGATTTTTGAATAGTCTGTTTAAATATTTAGGTGGAGACCGGAATATCTGGGTACTTGCAATAATGCTTGGCCTGCTTTCGGTTATCTCAGTGTTTAGCTTTATCCCAATTTTGGTAAAGGCAAAAGGCTTGAGCTATTCCTACCTGTTTTTTAAACATTTGATTCTACTGATTTTGGGATTTGTGATCATGTATGGTATTCACAAAGTTCCAACTAAAGTATTTTCAAAGCTTTCGAAGTTGCTTTTTTATGCCTCAGTGGTATTGCTGGTGTTGACTATGTTTTTGGGAGAGAGTGTGAATGGGGCTGACAGGTGGTTGAAAATTCCGTTTGTGCCGTTCTCGTTTCAGACCTCAGACTTTGCAAAGTTAGCGCTCATCATCTACCTCTCACGGCAGTTAGTGAAACGAAAAAAAGACTTTCAAAAATTTGATATTGTTTTTAAACACATTCTACTTCCTGTAGGAATAACCATGTTTCTCATTCTTCCTTCGAACCTCTCTACCGCCGTATTGGTTGGTTTTATTGGGTTTGTTATGATGGTGTTAGCTAAGGTTCCTTGGAAATGGATTGGAGCTTCCTTTGGAGCTGCTGTTGCTGGATTCTCATTGTTATTATTGATATCCAGCGTGGCGCCTGAAGCCCTTCCTAGAGTTGAAACATGGAGAAGTAGAATTGTGAAAATGTTTGGGGATGAAGAGACAATGAATCCTCAAGAAAATATGCAAGTGAACAACGCACTTGCAGCCATTAAAAATGGGGCCATGACGGCAGATAGCCCATTCCCGGGTAAAGGTCCAGGGAATGGAGTATTAAAGCATTATATCCCTGAGGCTTATGCTGATTTTTATTTTGCTGCCTTGATTGAGGAAGGTGGATTGCCTATGGCAATAGTCGTGATTATGCTTTATATGTGGCTCTTTTTTAGATTCATTAAAACAGGCTTGGCCTCACCAAATGAATTCGCGACTTATTTGGCTGTGGGGATTGGCATCATGATGATGTCGCAAGTAATGGTCAATATGTTAGTGAGCACGAAATTGATGCCGGTTACCGGTCAAAATATGCCCTTGCTGAGTATGGGAGGAACATCTGCCTGGTTTACTTGTATAGCTTTTGGAATTGTCTTGGGCATTAGTCGTGAACAAGAGAAGACAACTAAGTCAAGTTCAAAAAGTGATTCGACTAAAAACGAAATTAAAACAGATATAGAAAATGCCATTGCGTAAAGTTATTATATCAGGAGGCGGCACTGGGGGGCATATTTTCCCAGCAATCGCTATAGCGAATAAGATTAAAGAATCAAATCCAGATTGTGAAATATTGTTTGTAGGTGCTGAAGGGAAAATGGAAATGGAGAAAGTACCAAAAGCGGGATACGAAATTGTTGGGCTACCAATTCGTGGATTGCAACGAAAGTTAACCCTGAAAAACTTAGCTGTTCCATTCAAATTGATTCAGAGTTTGATGAAATCTAAGAAGATTGTTAAGTCTTTTAAACCAGATGTTGCTATTGGCGTGGGAGGTTACGCGAGCGCTGCGGTAGTTAAAGTGGCTGCGAAAAAAAAGGTGCCTACTTTATTGCAAGAACAGAACTCATATCCTGGAATAACCAATAAAATTTTGGGTAAAAGAGCAAAAACTATTTGCGTGGCCTATGATAATCTTGATCGATTTTTTCCGAAAGAAAAATTGGTAAAAACAGGAAACCCGGTACGTTCAGAGGTTGTTCAGATTGAGGGAAAAAGAGACGCTGCCTTTGCACATTTTAAGTTAGATCCTTCTAAGAAAACTGCCTTAATTATTGGCGGAAGTCTTGGAGCAAGAACCTTAAATGATAGCCTAAAAGAACATGTTAAAGAATTGGTTGCGAAAGATATTCAAGTTATTTGGCAGTGCGGCAAGTTTTATTTAGAGTCATTGAAGCCTTTTGTTCAAGAGCTGAATAGTCCCAATATTTATTTATCAGATTTTGTTTATCAAATGGATTTGGCTTATGCGGCTGCAGATGTTATTGTGTCTCGAGCAGGAGCCATGTCGGTTTCAGAGGTTTGTTTAATTGGTAAGCCTGTGATTTTGGTGCCTTCACCGAATGTGTCAGAAGATCACCAAACCAAGAATGCTATGGCTTTAGTGAACGAAAATGCTGCTGTTTTGGTCAAAGATGTAGAGGCAAGAACAACCTTAATCCCGACTATGATAGAAATTTTAAACGACCCAAATAAATGCGCAGAATTATCTGCCAATATTAAGAAGTTGGGAATAGCTGATGCGCCAGATAGAATATTAAAAGAAATTGAAAAACTAGTGAATAAGAGTTGAGATATGAGTTTTGAGATATGAGTTGATGGTTCTCTCATCACTCATAACTAATCACTTATAACTCTCGCGAAGCAAGAACATGAATTTTAACCAAATAAATACCGTCTATTTTATCGGAATCGGAGGAATCGGAATGTCTGCTCTTGCACGCTATTTTCATTCAGAAGGTAAGAACGTATCCGGATATGATAAAACTGAAACTGAATTAACTAAAAAGTTGGTTACTGAAGGCATTGAAGTTCATTATCACGACAAAGGTTTAGAGGTGTTGAACCAATTTTCACATGTCGATACTTTGGTGGTTTATACACCTGCGGTACCTAAAGAATTTGGCGAATTGGTGGCATTTCAAGAGCATCATTTTACCGTTATGAAAAGGGCAAAAGCTTTAGGGGTAATCTCCGAAGCCTTTGATACGTTCGCAGTAGCAGGCACACATGGTAAAACGACTACTTCATCTATATTGGCGCATGTATTAAATTCTACAAATGAAAAAGTAAACGCTTTTATAGGTGGGATTTCTTCCAATTACAATTCAAATTGTATCATCAATGCAGGGGCAGAAAGAATTGTTGTTGAAGCTGATGAATTTGATCGATCATTTTTAAGTTTAAACCCTAATTACGCCATAATTACTTCAATTGATGCTGATCATCTGGATATTTATGGAGATGGTGATCACCTGGTAACTTCATTTAATGATTTTGCAAACTTGATTAAGCCTTACGGGTTTTTGATTATCAATTCAAGTATTGATTTGACTCAATTTGAACTCAGTACCAGCTTGAGAATTATCACCTACGGTGTTGAAAATAAATCTGGATGGCAATTGCATGCTTTGAAGTACGTTGATGGCCAGTTCTTTTTTGATATCATTGGTTTTGGACAGATCTATCGAAATATAGAATTCGGATTGCCGGGACAGCACAATGCAGAAAATGCTACAGCCGTTTTTGCCTTGTGCATGGAGTTAGGCATTGATGAAAAAATCGTACGAGAGGCATTTGCTTCATTTAAAGGAGTCAAGCGAAGATTTGATTTCAAAGTACGCAAAGAAGATATTGTTGTTATTGACGATTATGCACATCATCCAACTGAAATTGAAGCCTTCTTAAGGTCAGTTAAAAAATTGTATCCGACTAAAAAGATATCCGCAGTTTTTCAACCGCATTTATTTTCAAGAACAAGGGATTTTATGGATGGATTTGCGGATGCATTATCCGTGGCTGATGAGTTGTTTTTGTTGCCTATTTATCCTGCTAGAGAATTACCAATTGAAGGTGTTAGCTCAGAAGTTTTGCTGGATAAAATTAATATGTATGAAAAGCAAATATCAACTAAAGAGCGCATTGTAGAAGATTTACAAGATACAGACAAGGAAGTCATTTGTATTATCGGTGCAGGAGACATTGATACCACTGTAGAACCAATTACTCAATTTTTTAGCTCATGAAACCGTGGTTAAGAAATAGCTTGTGGTTGTTGTTTTTTATAACAATTGGGTTTGTGATGAGTTTTGTGAAAACTTCTCAAAGTGAACGCGTTGTCGGAATTCCTGAGATCAGCATCACCATGTATGAAGATATGCTGTTTTTGACTAAAGAGGATATTACACAAAGACTACTGGATAAACATTTAATAGGTGAAGAGAAAACCTATGGCGTAATGGAATTAAAAAAAATTGAGCAATACATTCAAGATATGCCTGAGGTTAAAGCAGCTGAAGCATATACGTATGTGAGTGGTAAGTGGATGCTAGATGTTGAGTTAAGACAGCCAATTGCACGGATTTTTAATATTGATGGTTCAAGTTGTTATTTAGATAAAGACGGGAAATTAATGCCACTTTCATTGAATTATACAGCGCATGTTGTCACGGTAGATGGCAATATCAATGAAACGGATTATGGCAAAAGCGTTGATATGATAATCAACAATGACTCATTGATAACTATCGAGATTCTGGATGATTTGTACGAGATTTCAAATTATGTTTGTTCTGATGAGTTCCTCTCATCTCAAATCACTCATATTCATATCAATGGCTATGACGAATTTGAGTTAATACCGAGAGTGGGCGATCAACGGATCATGTTTGGAGAGGCGGAATACATTCCGGGTAAATTCAAAAAGCTAGAATATTTCTACGCTGACGGGATTAACCGAACGGGTTGGGAGAATTATGATACGATAAATATTATGTACAAGAGCCAGGTTGTGTGCTCGCATAGAGATTGATAAAAAGGATGCTAGAACCTAGAATCTAGAAGCTAGACCAAGAAGGATATAATACCTAAGTCTAGATTCTCAATTCTTGATTCTAAAATCTAAAAGAATATAAAGTTATGTCAGAAATAGTTGTTGGACTGGATATAGGAACTACCAAGATTGCATGTATCGTTGGTAGAAAAACTGAGCACGATAAAATCGAGATCTTATCAATGGGTAAGTTTGAAAGTGTTGGAGTTACAAGAGGGGTTGTTTCTAACATTGAAAAAACTGTGCATTCAATTAAAGCTGCTGTTGAAGAGGCTCAAGATAGAGTAGAAGGAGATTTGATTGTTCGAGTGGTGAACGTAGGGATTGCCGGACAGCACATTAGCTCATTGCAGCATAGAGGTATGCTCATGAGAAATGATTTGGAAACTGAAATTTCTCAGTCAGACATTGATGCCCTAGTTGAAGATATGTACAAATTGGTGATGCAGCCGGGTGAAGAAATTATCCATGTGTTACCTCAAGAGTACATTGTTGATAATGAACAAGGGATAAAAGATCCTATCGGAATGGCTGGTGTTAGACTTGAAGCTAACTTCCATATTATTACAGGACAAATTGCTGCGGCAAAAAACATTAAAAAATGCGTTGACAAATCTGATTTAGAAGTTGACGAAATGATATTAGAACCATTAGCTTCATCAGAAGCAGTGCTTTCTGAAGAAGAAAAAGAAGCTGGTGTAGTCTTGGTAGATATAGGAGGTGGAACAACGGATGTTGCCATTTTCCAAGACGGAATTATAAGACATACTGCTGTGATTCCTTTTGGAGGAAATGTGATTACTGAAGACATCAAAGAAGGATGTACAATCATGAAACGTCAAGCTGAATTGTTGAAAGTGAAGTTTGGATCTGCCTTAGCATCAGAATGTCAAGAAAATGAGATTGTTTGTATTCCAGGCTTAAGAGGACGTGACCCGAAAGAGATTTCAGTGCGCAACTTAGCATCTATCATTCAAGCTAGAATGGAAGAAATTATTGAGCACGTTTATTACGAAATTAAGAACTCTGGATTTGAGAAGAAGTTGATCGGAGGAATTGTGGTGACTGGTGGTGGTGCACAACTAAAGCACATTACACAGTTATTTGAATACATCACTGGTATGGATGCGAGAATCGGATATCCGAACGAACATTTAGCACCGTCAACATTGGTAGATAATATTACAAGCCCAATGTATGCGACAGGTATTGGACTAGTGATTAAAGGGTTTACGCAAAGTTACAGCAATGAAGAAGCTGAGTCAAACGTGGCTGCAGCGAAAAACCACTCTACAAAAACTAAAGGAAGCTTTTTTGACAAGATTCTGAATAAAAGTAGAGCTTGGTTTGAGGAGGAGGATTAAAATTTAAACCGCCCTTCGAGTGCCTCAGGGCTCTGGAGTTGTGGCTATTTAATCTGGGCGAAATTTCGGTTTCGCTAAAAGAAAAATTAGAGGCGAGGACACTGAGGTACTCGAAGTGTACTCGCACAATAAAAAAAAATGCCTTGACGAAGGTATTGGTTAAAAAAGAGTAAAATTATTGAGTCTGGCGCGAGAGCAGAATATAGCCTAATCTATATTCTAAGTTCTAGCATCTATGCTCTAAATACAAATAAGATGAAACAAAACGTTCAAGGATTACTAGACATATTATCAAGTATTGAGCAACATCATCTTAAACAAACAACAAAACAAGAAACTGGGAAGTTATTTTGTGAAGAAACTTTAGCATTAAACACTGAAACTAAAGTTGAAATTCAAAATGACATTCCTGCAAAACCAAAAATTATGGAATTCGATTTACCAAAAGATTCATCTTCAATTATCAAGGTAATTGGAATTGGAGGAGGAGGCGGAAACGCAGTGAACCACATGTTTAATCAAGGTATTAAAGGTGTTGACTTTGTGATTTGTAATACAGATCAACAAGCACTAGACATTTCACCAGTGCCAATTAAAATTCAACTAGGTCAAAGCTTAACTGAAGGAAGAGGAGCGGGAGCAATTCCTGAAATTGGTAAAAGTGCGGCTATTGAAAACATAGAAGATATCAAGTCTATCCTTGCGAAGAATACGAAGATGGTGTTCATTACTGCAGGTATGGGAGGTGGTACCGGAACGGGTGCAGCTCCTGTAATTGCTAGAGTAGCAAAAGAATTGGATATCTTGACGGTAGGTATTGTAACAGTGCCCTTTGGTTTTGAAGGAAAGAAAAGAAAGATTCAAGCTGAAGAAGGACTAGAAGAATTGAGAAATTCTGTTGACACCTTGTTGATCATCAACAATGATAGATTAAGAGAGATGTTCGGAAACCTTTCTTTAGGAAACGCATTTTCAAAAGCTGATGATGTTTTAGCAACTGCCGCAAAAGGTATTGCTGAAGTAATTTCAGTAACGGGAATGATTAACGTGGATTTCAATGACGTCAGCACGGTTATGAAAGATTCAGGTGTTGCCATTATGGGATCTGCTGTTGCATCTGGAGAAAACAGAGCAATGGAAGCTGTTAAAACGGCATTAGAATCACCACTATTGAACGATAACGATATTAGCGGTGCGAAATACGTGTTGTTGAACATCACTTACGGTAACCAAGAGATTTTAATGGATGAAATAGGTGAGATTACTGATTACATTCAAGATGAGGCAGGTTCTACTGCTGATGTAATTTGGGGTCACGGTTATGATGAGTCATTAGAAGACGGAATTTGCATTACATTAATTGCAACTGGATTCAGTTCATCTCCAATCACCGGGTTTGAAAAAGCTCCAGAGAAAAAGGTGGTAAGTTTAGATGATGAGTCTGTACCTACCATGATTTCTCAACAAATTACAACTCCGATAGCATCTCCAGTTGAAAAAAATACTTGGGAGAATAAAACAGAAGAGAACAAAACTTGGAAAGAAGAAGAAACTACTGAGGAAGAGCCATTCTTAATGATTAAGGATGAAGAAGAGACTGAGGCTCAAACAGAGTTGAACTGGGAGCTAAAATCCGAAACTACTGAAGCTGAAAAGCAAACAGAAATTTGGAATAAAGAAGAAAAAGAAGAGGAAGAAGTAATCAAGCATTACTTGACGGACGATTTAGAAGAGAAAGTTGAAATGACTGAAGCTCAACCTAAAACAGTATTGTCTCCAGAAGAGCAAGCTGCAAGAGCCAAAGAAAGACTAGATAGAATTCAATCTTACACATCAAAATTAAAGTCTTCTGAAGGAATAACGGATCTTGAAAAAGAGCCAGCTTATAAAAGAAAGAAGATTGAATTAGATGATGTACCTCATTCATCTGAAGAGAGCATGAGCAAGTTTACCTTATCTGAAAATACAGATAGTAACGGGCAAACTAAGATTGAACTTAAAGAGAATAACTCGTTCCTACACGATAACGTAGATTAATTCTGATTTTTTAAAATTTAGAACCCCATCTGTTTTCCTGCGGATGGGGTTTTTTATTTCTTTGTGCATAAATCTGATTTTGAATCAAGATTTAAAGCCAGTATATTGCAGGTATGATTAAAAAATCGAGTAATTTCTTTACCTTCTTAATGGTAAGTTTGAGCCTAATAATTTTACAATATTCAAGAGCTCAAAAT
>JAUHXX010000395.1 GCA_030426825.1 Bacteroidia bacterium
GGTTTGTTTGGCAATATCCTCAAGAACTTTGATGTTTTGAATCGCTCCTTTTTTTGCACCGTCCAAATCCACCAAGTGTAAGAATTTAATTCCATTGGCCTCAAACTCTTTAGCCTGCTCAACAGGTGAATAGTTATAGGTAGTTTGCTGAGCATAATCCCCTTTTACTAAACGAACACATTTTCCGTCTATAATATCTATTGCTGGTATTATTTGCATAGTTGAATAAAGTTTTTTAGAAATTGATCCCCAATTGCACCGCTCTTTTCTGGGTGAAACTGGCAACCGTAATAGTTTTCGTTTTGTAAAATTGAACTAAAGTTTTGACCATAGTTAGTTGTCCCTGAACTGTGATCAGAAAGCTCAGCAAAATAGCTGTGGACAAAGTAAAAATAAGCTTCATCATCAATACCTTCTAACAGTTCACATCCTTCATTTTTGACTGAATTCCAACCCATTTGTGGCACTTTTTGACTTGATTCAAATCGCACCACCTTAGTATTGAAAATCCCAAGCCCAGAAATATCGCCTTCAGCTGTTGAATCACACATCAATTGCATGCCCAAACAAATCCCTAAAACTGGTTGATTCAAGGACTTGATGCAATCAATTAATCCTGTTGCTTTCAGGTTATTCATAGCAAAATTGGCGTGACCAACTCCAGGAAGAATGACGCCTTGCGAGGCTTTGAGCTCATTCGGATTGTTTGTAAGCACTGATTCAACCTGATTGCGTTGCAATGCATACTGCACAGATTTTACATTTCCCGCACCGTAATCAATAATAGCTATTTTCATAATACACCTTTTGTTGAGGGTAAAAACATGTTGGTTTCATCTTGTTTGATCGCCATTTTAATTGATTTGGCAAATGCCTTGAATATCGCTTCAATTTTGTGGTGCTCATTCTTGCCTTCTGCTTTAATATTTAGATTACATTGCGCACCATCAGTGAAGGATTTAAAAAAATGGAAGAACATTTCGGTTGGCATATCCCCTACCTTTTCTCTATTAAATTCAGCATCCCATTCTAACCAATTTCGCCCTCCGAAATCAATGGCAACTTGGGCTAAACAATCATCCATTGGTAAGCAGAAGCCGTAACGTTCAATCCCTAACTTCTTTCCTAAAGCCGCTTTGAAGGCCTCTCCTAAGACTATTGCCGTATCTTCAATGGTGTGGTGCTCATCCACTTCTAAATCCCCGTCACATTTGATAGAGAGGTCAATTAAACCGTGTTTGGCAATTTGCTCTAACATGTGATCAAAGAACTTTAATCCCGTATCAATTGATGATTGGCCACGACCATTTAAATTGAGTTCTACTTCAATTTGGGTTTCTTTAGTTGCTCTTTTTACAGCAATCTTTCTGCTCCTATCTAAGAGATAGTTGTAAATTTCAGTCCACGACTTTAATTGAATTCCGTCTGTTTCAACAGCATCATCTAAATTGAGTAGAATGCCTTGTGCACCTAGATTCTTAGCTAGTTGCACATCTGATTCTCGATCTCCAATGACATATGAATTTGCCAGATCATAATCACCCTCTAAATAAGCGTTGAGCATTCCAGTTCCCGGTTTTCGAGTGGGAACATTATCTGCTTCAAAACTCCTATCTATAAATACTTCAGAGAATTCAATCCCTTCATTTTTAAAGGCTTGAATCATTTTATTTTGTGCTGGCCAAAAAGTAGATTCTGGGAAAGAATCAGTTCCAAGACCGTCCTGATTAGTGACAATAACCAATTCAAAATCAAGGTATTCGTCAATTTTTTTTAGATTATTGAATACACCTGGTACAAACTCCAACTTCTCCAGAGAATCTACTTGAAAGTCGCTAGGTGGCTCAATAATCAATGTGCCGTCGCGGTCAATAAATAGTACTTTTTTCATGATAATAGTGATAAGGTTTTCATTAATTTTAAATTTTCATTTGCCGTTCCAATGCTAATTCTCAGGCAGTTTTCGCAATTAAATTCTTTTGACCGATCTCTCACAATCAAACCGTTTTCTTTCAAATAGTCGAATACTTTTTTTGCTTCATAAAACTTGACTAACAGAAAGTTAGCATCTGATGGATACACTTTTTCAACTAAAATTGAATCATTCAGATAGTTTTCCAACCGTTTTTTTTCAGTTTCAAAAAACTCTAAGTTGATTCGATTCTTATTTTGTTCTAACTGCTTGAGAACTGTTTGCTGGGTTTGACCCGCAATGTTGTACGGTGGTTTTACCTTGTTAAAAATCTTGATGATTTCTGAAGAGGCATAAGCAATTCCCAGTCTTAAATCAGCCATTCCATAATACTTGGATAATGTCTGTATT
>JAUHXX010000094.1 GCA_030426825.1 Bacteroidia bacterium
TTTTATCTTTTAGAACAAAGAAACATACAATTGATAAATGTTTAGAGATGATTGACGATTGTTTAGAAAAAGTACTAACATCTAAATGAATAACGAAATACAACATAAAATAGGAACTTTCACAAAAGTAAATATTGACACAGGTGAAATATGTTATAATGGAACTATTGATACAACAGTTGAAGAGGCCATAGTTTTCTTAAAATCCATATATGACCTAATGGGTAATCAGCCTTTTTATCTTTTGAATACTTTCCGTCAAACAACGGGTAGTCTGAGTCCAGAAGTCTGGCACTTCTTAGGGACGGATCCTCTGCACAATAGTATGATAAAGGCAAGTGGGGTAATAACTGATAGTCCAGGTTATCAAATGCAAGTAAAGTTTTTCTCCAAAAAATTCCCTATTAAATATCCTCTTAAATTGTTTACTAATATTGAAGATGCCAAATCTTGGTTTGCGACATTAGAAACTACTGTCCAAAGTACTTCGAAATAGTTTCTTGAGCAAGTTTATTTTGAGGAGTAAAATCTGTATCCCCTCTCCCTCCAGCGTGCTCGTGGTCATGATACCACTTCCAGATAAAACCTCCGGTGAACCAAGGCTTATTCCAAATAGTTTGAAAAAATGATTTAAACGCTAAATCCTGAATCTTTTCAGAAAAATCACCCGCATCAGTGTGCTCCCATGGTGAAACAGTGGCCTGAGTTGTGCTTTTAAAGCCAAACTCAGTAAACACAACCTTTTTTTTGTGCGAACTCGCATACTGCTCAATGATTGGCATAATTGTTTTCCATGATTTAATCAATTCTCCCAATTTTGGATTTGCTTCTAAACTTAACGGAAAATAAGAGTCGATTCCGATATAATCCAACTCCTTCCAAAAACTTACCTTTTGATAATCGTCCCAGTTGGCTGCGTAAATTAATTTGCCTGAGTAAATTTTGCGAATATCCTTAATCAAAGATTTCCAGAATTGCGGTCGAATTTCCACAAACTTCCCCCACTCTGTTCCAATAGAAAACAACTCAACCTTTTCTTCCTCAGCAATTTTTACAAAAGCCAAAATATAGGCCTTATAACTCTTTTCAAAGCTTTGCCATTCTTCTTCAGTTGTGCAAGAATAATGGCCAGTATATGTTCCGTGACCAATCCAAATATGTGGTTTGATCATCACTTTTAAACCTTCCGCTTTAGCCAATTTAACACAGGCTCTAATTGCCTCTGGACGTTCACCAACCCATTGATATTTTGAATCGAATGTAATGGCATTGTCTTTCAGAAAACCGTATGGAACAATTGAAATCCAATTCGCATTGATTGATGCAATTGGTTTGATGTCTTTGGAGGTAGTCACCTTATTTGCAGCAGAAAAAGATACACCTTTAAAAATGATGTTATCACCCGCAAAGCTCAATTGGGTTAATAAAAGAAGTAGAATAATTAAATATCTCATTGGGTATTGAACTCCTTATTCACAGCCACATTTACCCAATTATCTTCACTTACCGACATCAAAGTAAAATTGAAGGTTTGTTTACTCGTTAATGTTGGATTAAATGTTGGCGTGATATTGATCACCACATTTGATAAATCGTAAAATTGAAAAAACTTATCCTCTGTATATGTTCCACTAATGAGGTCTCCATCTAACGAAGAAATGACCTGAAAATAAATCACATTCTCAGCATAAGTACCGTCTAGCCAACTAAACTGAGGATTGACTCCATCCGCGACATAAGTCACCAGGTTTTCATCTTTCTCTGTTTTTCTACTGACATGTTGGATTTTTATTGGATCTGAAATTCTTAATGAATCAGCTACCAAATAAGTAACTATGCCCCAATGTTCCTTTTTTTCATCCACTTTGAATTTACGCAATGCTCCATTAAACACTTCTTCAGACTTTAATTCCTTAATTTCTTTGTATTGTGAAAAATCGTTTGGATCTGCTTCTAAGTTTTTTGTTTTAAAATACCTGAAACTTCTTGCCTCATCTTCAGGATAGAAAAACACCTCTATTGGCTCAGTATCCTCTCCTCTATATCCATCTTCATTACCAACAGCACAGGCTATTAACCACTCTTGAGAAACTGGGTGAGCTGCAGAATACTCACTTAATTTTTCTCTATTAATTTTTTTACAGGATACAAATGCAAAGCCTACAAAAAGTACTGCAAGAATATGCTTAGTTTTCATCATTTAAAATATAGAATTTTCAAGTTCAAATTGATTTGTTCTTAACAACACTAAGGTACATGCCTCTTCAAATAGTATTCCATTTTCTGAAAGATGCTTCTGCAGCTCTTTATTTTCGGTACCCGGATTGAAAATAACGCGCTTAGGTTTTAAACTTAAAATGTATTCATAAAACACTTTTTGGTTCGTTGGGTTTAAATAAAGCGTAATGGTATCAATGTCATCAAAAGGTTTATTTTCTGTCACCACTTCTGCTGATTCAATGAATCCTGATTTATTTCCTCTAGCAAAAACTTGATGATGATAATCTAATAGCATTCTAACCGCCATATTAGAATATCTTTCTTTCTTATGGCTTGCGCCTAATACCAGTACATTTTGTGACATATCTCAAATATACTGATTTGACGGCTAATTTTTAATCTACTTTCAAATTCCACACTTAAATTATACCTATTTTTGGCAAACATTATTCTGAAAGCAAATGTCAGTACATAAAAACGTAAAGAGAATCACCACGCATGTCTTGCAAGAGATGAAATCAAATGGTGAGCGCATTTCAATGTTAACCGGCTATGATTATTCTATGGCTCGCATACTTGATAGTGCAGGCGTAGACATCATACTTGTAGGTGATTCTGCGTCAAATGTGATGGCCGGACACGAAACTACCTTGCCGATTACATTGAATGAGATGATTTATCATGCTGCTTCTGTGGTTAGAGCTGTTGAAAGAGCCTTGATTGTAGTTGATTTGCCTTTTGGATCTTATCAAGGAAACTCTAAAGAAGCCTTGACATCTGCCATTAGAATCATGAAAGAAACCGGCGGCCATTCGGTAAAACTTGAAGGAGGAAAAGAAGTATTGGAATCTATTCAACGAATTTTAACCGCAGGAATACCTGTAATGGGACATTTAGGATTAACGCCCCAATCTATCTATAAATTCGGAACATACACCGTTAGAGCTAAGGAAGAGGAAGAAGCCGAGCGATTAATAGAAGATGCTAAATTGTTAGAAGATGCAGGTTGTTTTGCATTAATCCTTGAAAAAATTCCAGCTGCCTTGGGTGCAAGAGTTGCAAAAGAATTATCTATTCCAGTAATAGGGATTGGAGCAGGAAACGGAGTTGATGGGCAAGTACTGGTAAGCCATGATATGTTGGGAATCAACAACGAATTCAATCCACGATTCTTAAGAAAATATCATAATTTGTATGATGAAATGTTCAATTCGTTTCAAAAGTACATCAAGGATGTAAGATCTGGAGATTTCCCTAACGAAGATGAGCAATACTAGACCTTTAGAAGTATTGTTTGAAGACAATCATTTAATTGTTGTCAATAAAAAATCTGGTGACATTGTTCAAGGCGATAAAACTGGAGATGCCCCTTTAAGTGATTACGTAAAGGAATACATCAAAAAAAAGTACGGTAAACCGGGAGATGTATTTCTTGGAACTGTTCACCGATTAGACAGACCCACTTCAGGGATCGTGATTTTTGCTCGAACTTCAAAAGCATTGAGTAGAATGAACAAGTTATTTGCGGATAAAAAGGTGCAAAAAACTTATTGGGCGGTAACAGAGAAAGAACCACAACCTTCTACCGGCAAGCTCATCCATCACCTGAAAAAAAACGAAAAACAGAATAAGAGTTATGTCACTCAAAATGATGGCAAAATGGCTGAATTGGATTATCAATGTTTAGCAAAATCAGACAATTTTTTCTTGGTAGAAGTCAAACCAAAAACAGGACGTCATCATCAAATCAGGGTGCAACTATCTCAAGCTGGCGCGATAATTAAAGGAGATGTAAAATATGGAGCAAGACGTTCTAATAAGGATGCCTCAATTCATTTATTAGCACGAAAAGTTGAATTTGAACATCCTGTAAAAAAAGAGCCCGTGTGCATTGTTGCGCCGCCGCCAAAAGATCCGATTTGGGATTATTTTTTAGCAGCTGTTCGTTAGATGCTAGAGTATAGAGAGTTTAGAGTATAGAATCTAGATTCTAGATTCTTGGTTCTAGATTCTTGGTTCTAGGCTCTAGGTTCTAACTTGAAAACTCAAGCTATTCTTCCTTTCGCGGCTTTTTTCTGAGCTCTTTTTTTGTTTTTTGGATTTTCTTGGCTTTAAGTCTTGCCTTCTTCTTAGCTGGAGAAATTTTAGTAGGAATCCGTTTTTTCCTGACTTTAAGTGCTTCTTCTAATAAATTGATCAGCCTTTCAATCACCAATTCCTTATTACGCAGTTGAGAACGACTTTCTTGACAAGACAATCGCAGAATTCCATCCGAAATACGTGAATTTAAATTGCGTTTTAGTTTTTCTTTTTGACTGAAATCAAACAAGTTTGAAGCTTCAATGTCAAATAGGGCGTCTACCTTAGTTTCAACCTTATTTACATTTTGTCCTCCTTTACCACCACTTCTGGAGGTTTCAAATTTTATTTCAGCTAATAGTTCGCTCTTCAGATATTTGAGCGAGTGATTCATTTTTTCTCGCCATACTTATGCTCCACCAATGATCCTTTAAAAATTTCATATTTTCTAAAATCACAACTCAATGAGCCATTATATACTTGAATCTTTTTTGAAGGCTTTAATTCAATTCGCTTAAAAGCATCAAAATTTGAGCTCAACACCCAACAATTGTATCCAGGCAAATTCAATTTAAAATAATCACCTAATTCTTTATACAAATCCCAAATAGCATAATCGTCCATTCGTTCACCATAAGGTGGATTTGAAATTAAAGTCCCACCTTCAGGCGCCTTTACATCTTTAAAATCTTTTACTTCAAAAGATACCGTTTTACTTAAAGGCAATGCTTTTACATTTTCTCTTGCCTTTAAAATCACATCTCCATCAGTATCTGAACCAATGATCTGAAATCCTAAATCTCTTTTAGGAATTTTCGGAGCGGCATCATAAATCTCTTTCCATAACTGTTGATCATAATCAGGCCAGTACTGGAATGAATAATATTTTCGGGCAATATTTGGAGGCATTCCGTTGGCCATTAAAGCGGCCTCAATCGGAATTGTTCCCGATCCGCAAAAAACATCAATTAAATTCGATTTTTGATCCCATCCAGAAAGATACAACAAGCCAGCCGCTACTACTTCATTCAAAGGTGCTAGACCAGTACCTTTACGGTACCCTCTTTGAAACAACGGTGCTCCAGAGCTATTAATTGAAATGGTACACTCATAGTCAGAAATATGGATATCAAAAACCACATTGGGACTCTTCGTATCTACACTAGGACGTTTTCCATACTTGTCATTAAAAAAATCTGCAATGGCATCTTTCAATAACAACATGGGATATTTAGTATAATTGAATTCTTTAGAGTTAACAGCACCTTTTACTGCAAAGGTTTTATTACTCGACATGTATTGATTAAAGTTCAATTTTGAAAACTCTCTTTTCAGATCGCTTTCATCTCTGAAATTGAATTTTTTAATCGGAACAAGCAATGAAATAGCGGTTCTTAGCCATAAATTACAGCTATACAATAATCTTTTATCCCCTTCAAATTCAACAACTCGATTACCAATTTTTGTGTTTTTAACGCCTAGGTCTTTTAACTCCTTAGCTAATACCTCCTCAAAACCGTAAAGCGTTTTCGCTACTATTTTCATTCCAAATCTTTTGGCAAAGATACGATTAGAATAGAGATATCCTTGCAATTGATGTTTGGATTGGAATGGCTACATTTGAATAAATGCTAAGAAAGTTTATCATATTTCTGTTGTTTTTTGCCTTGAGCTTCTCAGTTAATGCTCAAAGGGTCGGTCTTGTTTTAAGTGGCGGCGGGGCAACAGGTTTTGCACACATTGGCGTTTTAAAAGCCCTTGAAGAAAACAATATTCCGATAGATTACATTACGGGCACTTCAGCTGGAGCAATGATTGGCGCCCTTTATGTTTCAGGATATTCACCTGAACAAATTGAACGATTAGTACTTTCAGAATCATTCGAAGTTATTGCTTCAGGAGACATTGAAGATGAATTCAAAAATTACATAGAAGTTCCAGAGGCTGATGCGAGTCTTTTTTCATTACGATTGGCAAAAGATTCAATATTTCAGAAAGCCTTGGCAACAAACGTTCTGAATCCGACTTTTTTAGATCTTCAAATGATGCACATTTTGGGATTAAACCCAAAAAACGCCCATGAGAATTATGATAGTTTATTTATTCCTTTTAGATGTATTGCTTCTGATATTGTTACCAAACGTTCAATTCTTTTCAAGTCAGGAAGTTTAAACCAATCTGTTAGGGCTTCAATGACCTATCCCTTCTTTATCAATCCGATAGAAATAGATGGAATATTAATGTTTGATGGAGGATTGTATAACAACTTTCCCGCAGAAGATATGTATAACGAATTTGACCCAGACTATATTATCGGAAGTAATGTTTCCTATAATGAACCGCCGCCAGTTGAAGACGACCTGATGTCTCAGGTTAGAAATATGTTTTCAACCCATTCAGACTATTCTTTACCCTGTGAATCGGGTATAATTCTTGAACCAGACATGTCAAGTATCGGAACTTTTGAATTTGATAAAATCAAAGAGGCAATTGACATTGGGTACGCCACTACAACAGCAAAAATTGACAGTATTAAACAATTCGTAACCCGGGAAGTAACAGCTGAAGAAAAGGGAGAATTACGTAAAAAATATCACGCTAAAAAACCTGAACTAAAAGTATCCAAAATTGAAAGTCACGGAGTAAAAAAAGAACAAGCAGATTATATTGAAAGTAAACTGCAAAAAACTAAGAAAAACGAAATTTTAGATTATAACAAACTTAAGAAGCGTTACCTAAGGCTGTATCAATCAGAACACATTCGTTCAATTTTCCCAACACTGGAATTCTTAGATGATTCAACACAAAAGTTGTCTTTATCGATTAAAAAAGAAAAGCCTTTAAAGGTGGCATTTGGGGGTCATTATTCTTCAAGACCCGTAAATACCGGATTTTTAAGTCTCTCCTATTCGGATTTTCAACTGACTCCAGTCTCAGTTTATGCGAATGCCTATTTTGGAAAGTTTTATGGATCCGTAAAAGCTGGTTTAAAGTTCTACCTCCCTACCCCTTCAACGTCATATATTGAGCCAATGTTTGTAATGAATAGATGGGATTATTTCAGAAGTTTTGCTACATTCTTTGAAGATGTAAAACCTTCATATATAGTTCAAAACGAAGTTTTTTGGGCCTTACAATATCATATTGCTACCTCTTCTAAAAGTAAAGTCACAGTTGATTTTTCGAATGGTAAAACTGAAGATGATTATTATCAAATTGAGGATTTCACCAACGCCGATACGGCTGATTTCACAAAGTTTCTTTATTATTCTCCGGGAATAAAGTTTTCAATGAATTCGTTAAATAGAAAGCAATTTCCATCCGCCGGATATGATTTTCATGCGGAGGCCAGATTTGTCCATGGAATTGAAACAACTGAACCGGGCTCCACCTCTATGAATCAAACTCCTACGAATACAGTAAAGAACTGGGGCTTTTTAAAATTACATTACACTAATTATTTCATGCGTAAAGGAGTTTATCGTTTAGGAATAATGACGGAAGCTGTTTATTCTATTCAGCCTTATTTTCAGAATTTTAGAGCCAGTATCTTATCTGCACATAGTTTTGCGCCAATTCCGGATGCCAACCTGGCCTTTTATGATGATTTTAGATCCAACAAATATTTTGGAGGTGGGTTGATGAATGTTTTCTCGATAAAGGATTACGTGGACATTAGAATTGAAGCTTATATCTTTCAACCAATCGTTAGAATTAAAGATGTGAATGGTACTGCTGTAGATGGCAATTTCTTTGAAGATCGATTTGGTATGGGTTCAGCTTCTGTGGTCTATCATTCTCCGATTGGGCCTTTAAGAGCAACAGTTAGTTATATTGGCAGCGAATCTATCATTAATCCATTAACCTTTCAGGTTAGCTTTGGCTACGTTTTATTCAACAGAAAAGGAATTAAATAAAAAAGGCTGCAAGAAATGCAGCCTTTTTTATTGTTATCAAAATTTAAATATTAGATCTAACTGGTGATCCAGCCAACTTGTGTAACCATAATTTAAACCTGTAGAATAATAAATACATAACAGGAATGATAATTAAGGTCAAAAAGGTGGCAAATGTCAATCCAAATATAATCGTCCATGACATTGGACCAAAGAACATGGTATTGTCTCCACCTATGTAAAAGTTGGGGTCATACTCAGTCAATAAGGTGGTAAAATCAATGTTAATTCCAACTGCCAAAGGAATCAATCCTAATACGGTTGTGATCGCTGTCAATAATACTGGCCTTAGCCTTGTTTTACCAGCCTGGACAATTGCGGTTTTAATTTCGTCCAAAGGCAATTGATCAAATTCGCCTAAACCAAGTTCTTCTCGTTTTCTTTTGCGAATTAAGTTGGTGTAGTCAATCAATACAATCGCATTATTCACAACTACTCCGGCCAGTGAAATAATTCCAATCATAGTCATCATAATCACAAAGTCCATTTGGAAAATCACTTCTCCAAGAAGTACACCAATGAATGAGAACAGCACAGCAAACATGATAATTGCAGGAGTTGAAAAAGCATTGAATTGGCCAACAATCACCAGCAAGATGATGAATACAGCAATTCCTAAGGCAGTTAGCAAGAAGTCCATTTCTTTCTGTTGTTCTTCTTGCTCACCTGTAAATTGATATTCAATCGCAGGATTTATTTCAAACTCTGATTCATATTCATCCATCAAAGCTTCCAATTCTGCAACCACTTCATTTGGATTCGCACCCTCAGTGGTAGAAGAAAAAACAGTTACAACAGGCGTTAAATCTTTGTGAATAACTGAGCTATAAGTTGTTGTTGGTTTTGGTTCTTTAATCAAAGAACGAATTGGGATTCTCAACATTTGACCTTTGTTGTTTCTAAAAATCAACTTCTGATCTAACAAGGCGTCCAAATCATTACGAGATTCTTTATCAAATCGGACAACGATATCGTATGTTTCGTCTTTCACCTTATAAGTAGAAATGTCCGCTCCGAACAAGGCTGTTCTCAAGGCATTTCCTATTTGTCCGGTAGAAGTGTTGAATAAACGCGCAGTTTCACGATCTATTTCAACCTTCAGCTCCGGTTTTCCAGTTTCCACATCCAGCTTCAATTTATCTACCCCTACCACATTTTTACGATCTAGAAAGAGTCTTATTCTATCTGCTTCGGCAATAAGTTCATCATAATCCACTTCACCCTTTACCTCAATGTTAATCGGTGGAGCGGTCGGAGGTCCTTCATTATTTTTATCTACAGTAATTTGAACATCTGCAGGGAATTTATTCCTCAATCCTGAAGAAATTTTTTCCATAATTTCTCCCGTGACATAATCTCCACGGTTTTTAAATTCTGCAAAATTAATGGTTACCCTTCCTTTATGCGGAGTATTCCCCATCACTATTCCCTGTGCAGGATCTGAAGTTCCTTCACCTACCTGAGCAATTACAGATTGGATAATCCATTTTTCAAATGGTTTACCAACAGTATCAGCAATTTCGGTTGGAATGATCTCTTCTGTGATCAGTCGTTCAACTTCTAAAGTCGTTTTATTCGTTTCTTTTATGTCTGTTCCAATTGGATGTTGGATGAAAACATTGACGTAATTCGGCTGATTTTCTGGAAAGAATAGCACTTTAGGAGTAAAAATCCCTAGAACAATAAAAGATAGAAACAATAATCCAAACATCCCTAAAAAGAACCCTACTGGTCTTCTTCCTATTAATGCGAATTTTAAAATTGATTGGTATTTATTTTCTAACCAAGGTAAAAACTTGTTTTGGAAACTGTCAATTGCCGGAAGCGCTAATCTATTTAAGATTACCCCTGCAGCTCCAATCAACAATAAATTTCCACTAACAATTTTACCAGCTATCGTGAATAATATTCCAAAAAATAACAAGGTTAAAAATGGAATCATTAATGACTTTATTTTGGTCTCCCTTGCAATAAATAAGTACTTAGAAACCAGCATCACCAATCCGCCTAACATGAATACACTCACCCCTGTAGGTCCAGAGTTAAGCGTCATTAAAAATCCTAAACCTATTAATGAAACTGAAATAATGTATCTCGACTTCGAAAAAGTTGGAGCTGTTTCTTTCAACTTCATGTACATGGCCGTTAAAACCGGATTGATTATCAATGCCACGAATAATGAAGATCCCAAAACAATTATTAGCGTAATCGGAAGGTATTTCATGAATTCTCCCATCATTCCTGGCCAAAAGGCGAGTGGAATGAATGCACCTAATGTAGTTGCCGTTGAAGCAATAATTGGCCATGCAATTTCGCCTACACCTTTTTTAGCAGCTGTAAAACCATCATATCCCTCTTCCATTAAACGTTGTACGTTTTCAACTACCACAATTCCGTTATCCACTAGCATACCTAATGCCAATACAAGGGAGAACAGTACCATTACGTTGAGGGTAACCCCCATTGAAGATAAAATCAAGAATGACATGAACATAGATAGCGGAATCGCCACACCAACGAATAAAGAGTTTCGTAATCCTAAAAAGAATAATAAAACTCCTACAACCAATAAAACACCGAAAATGATCGAGTTCTCAAGATTCGAAACCATCTCTTCAGTTTTATCAGATTGATCATTAGTAACAGAAATATTAACACCATCAGGAATAATTTTCTTGGTTCTTACATCTTCTAAAATTTGATTGATTTTTTCAGATGCAATCAATAGGTTTTCACCACTTCGTTTTTTTACATCCAGCATCACTACCGTGTTGCCACGCTCTCGGGCATAAGAAGTTGTATCCGCATCTGCAAATTCTACTAGTGCCACATCTTTCAAATAGACCGGTTTATAGTCTTCTTGCTTCACAATTACATTCCCTATCTCAGCCTCAGATTTAAACTTTCCTTCAATTTGAATGGTTCGTTTGGTTGTTCCATCCAAATATTCGCCTCCTGACATAGTGATATTCTCATTCTGGATAGCTGCCTGAATGTCTCCAAACGAAACATCCACGGCCTCAGCCTTTTTAGGATCCACCATGATTTGCATTTCTTGCTCTTGGGTACCTCTGATGTCAACTTCTGAAATTTCAGGCAAATCCTCAATCAAATCTTCAATGCGTTCAGCATATTCGTTGAGCTGTACAATTGAATAATCTCCCGAAAGGTTGATGTTCATGATTGGCATCTGCGAAATATCCATTTCAAAGACATTCGGCTCAACTGGTAAATCATTTGGAAATCCCTT
>JAUHXX010000095.1 GCA_030426825.1 Bacteroidia bacterium
ATTCCGCTAACAACAGGCGAATATGACGAGTGGGGAAACCCAAACGACAAAACATATTATGATTATATGCTTTCTTATTCGCCTTATGATAATATTGAAGCAAAAGATTATCCAGCCATGCTCGTCACAAGTGGTTTACATGATTCTCAGGTGCAATACTGGGAACCAACAAAATACGTAGCCAAATTGAGAGAATTGAAAACTGATTCGAATCCCGTTTTGTTAAAAACGAATATGGAAGCGGGCCATGGAGGAGCCAGTGGGCGATTTGAAGCATTAAAAGAAGTAGCTTTGGAGTATGCTTTTATTTTTTGGCTAGAAAAAATGACGCCTTTAAAATGATTCTTATGATAAATTACTTAAAGAACCGATTAGTTTTTAAGCGCCATGCTGAGCTTGTCGAAGTAAAGCTTAAAAAACTATCACTCAACTTTTCTGTTGAACTGAGACAGATACAGCCTGTCGAAATGCTGTCGAAATTCTTATTATTAGTTACTCTGGTTTTAACAAATTCGGGCTTCTCTCAAGACAGCTACGAAAGTGACAAGTATAATCTTAAAGTCGCTTTTCCAAACTTCTATGAGGAAGAGGAATCTGATAAAGAGGGACGTCATGTCGTTTCATTGAGCAGTACTTATAATGATATGATACTGCTGGCGAGCTTGTTTATTTACAATGAGAATATCCCAGAAGATGAATACAACTTAAAAGAGATTGAGGCCTTGTTAATCACCGCTGATGCCTTCAATTCAAAATTCAAAGTAAAGAAAATCAAGAGATGGAAAGTTGGTCAATATGAAGGATTAAGAAATCCAATTAAAGGCAAAGTAAAAACCGATAATGGCTCTACAATCTCCTTTTATGGATGCATGTATGTGTTGATTTATGATGACAATAAAGAATTGCGGTTGACTATTTTATCTCAAAACAAAAAAAGTTATTTGGAGGATATTGAGAAGGCCTTTGCAGGGTCTGTTGTGGTGGAATAGGTTGATTCTCGTTTCTCGATTATTGATTTTCGGGTGTAAACAAGCTTCAAATTGCATAAATTCTTCTCAGCTCTTTTAGAAGCTGATTGTTGAGTAATCAAAAATTGGATGAGTTCTAATGTGTTCTCGATACATCTCGTATCGGCAGAGCCGATACGAAACACTCGAACAAACCTTGTGCACTAGTTAAAGAGGATTTCTTACTTAAAGCTTTATGTATCCTCCACCGAATATTTAAAATTATAGTTTACGGGTCGATTTATTCGTAACTTGAACTCAGAATTAACCCCAAATAAATTCTAAACATGAAGTTACATTTATTTTCATTGCTGCTATTCTTAGGTTCTAGCACCTTTGCCCAATCTTTTATTTCATTTCCTGATTCTAATGCAGCTTGGGTCAATGTCTATTGCCCTACTGGACCTGATAATTCTCATTGTGAGCTGGTATATCGAACTAATTACTGTATAGGAGGAGATGACACCTTAATTGGTACCAACCTTTATAGCAAGGTTGATATTTGTAATGACAGTTACTATGGTGCTTTAAGAGATGACGGAATTGGACGCGTCTATTTCATTCCAAAAGATTCTACTTCAGAGTTTATTTTATATAATTTTAATGTGAGTGTTGGGGATACAGTGATGGACGTGTATTCTATACAAGATGGAGTTCAAGATCGAATTATTCAAAATATAGATTCACTTTTAATTTTCGGTCAATATCATAAACAAATTGATGTCAATTACGGAGATGCTGTCTGGATAGAGGGAATAGGTAGCTCTGCAGGATTGTTCAAAAACTATGAAGTGGCTCTAGACGCTATTTTCTATTTAGAATGTATGAGCCACAATGACACTATCTATTATCCGAATGAAAATTTAGGCAACTGTCAATTAGATTTAATGTCAGAATCCTTTCATAAAAAAGAAATCAACATCTCTCCCAACCCAAGTACATTAGGATATGTGATGGTCGAATTACCAAGTATTGATATATACACTTATCAAATTTTTAACACTGCCGGACAGCTTAAAAGCGAGGGAATCATTGAATCAAACCTAATAAGCACACCTAAAAATTCTGGTATCTATGTGCTGCTGATTAAAAATAATGAGGAGCGATATTTTCAGAAGCTTATTGTTGAGTAATCAAAAATTGGATGAGTTCTAATGTGTTCTCGATACATCCCGTATCGGCAGAGCCGATACGAGACACTCGAACAAACCTTGTGTACTCTATAAATAGGATTTCTTACTTAAAGCTTTATGTATCCTCCCTTTAATCCTACTCCACTGAATATTCAAACACATTCATTTCCTCAACCTTATCGATAAAGGCGTTATCGACAGCCACTTTAATGGTGCGTGATGGCATTCGGATTTCAGACTTCGTTTTATGATCTTTAATCACAAACTTCAATGAACAATTCCCGGTATGCTCTTGTGTTAAATGATACAAATCATCAATCAAATTATCCGTTAAATCTGAAGATTCTACAGCCAAGGTCAATGAGCGAGCTCGCTTTTCTCTTAGTTCAGTAAGTAACTCCATATTGGTCACTTTGAACTCCATTTCATCACCGTATTTCTTCTTCTGAACTCGTCCGGTTAAATGAACAAACGTTCCTAATGAAATCATGTGCTTAAAACGCATATAATCTTCTCCAAAGATGAATAAACGTTGACTATCTGAATAATCTTCTATATCAAAGGTTCCGAAAGGATTACCGTGCTTCGTTGTTCTGTGTTGCGCATCTGTAATGATGCCAGCCATTTTCAATTCCTTGTTGGCAAACTTCTCTAGCTGAATGATGTTTGAAACGGAAGCATTACAGAAACTTTTCATTTCTAATTTAAAATCATCTAGCGGATGCCCGGAGATGTAAATACCCACCACCTCTTTTTCTTTACTCAACTTTGTTAGCGTTGGCCACTCTTCTATTGCAGGTGGTTGTGGCTGAGGCACATCCTCACTATTCGCTTCACCGAACATAGAAACTTGAGACGAATCTTTATTCTCTTGCACTCTCGCACCGAATTTGATCACATTCTCTAAGAACATTTTTTTGTTGGTGTCCTCAGCAAAGAATTGAGCTCTGTGAATTTGCTTGAATGAATCAAAGCCTCCTGCTAACACCAAGCTCTCAAAAACTCTTTTGTTACAAGCTCTTAAACTGACACGTGAGGCCATATCAAAAATCGATTTGAACCAACCATTTTCGTTGCGCTCTTCAAGAATTGCCTCAACAGGTTTAGATCCGACACCTTTTACAGCACCTAATCCAAATCGGATTGCACCTTCTTTATTTACCGTAAACTTATACTGTGATTCATTGACATCTGGCCCGAGTACTGGAATTCCAGCTCGCTTACATTCTTCCATAAAGAACGAAACTGACTTGATGTCATTCATGTTATTTGAAAGCACAGAGGCCATATATTCTGCCGGATAATGTGCCTTTAGATAGGCCGTTTGGTAGGCAATCCAAGCATAACAAGTAGAGTGAGATTTATTGAAGGCATAGGATGCAAAAGCTTCCCAATCCACCCAAATTTTTTCTAATACTGCCTTGTCGTGACCGTTTTCAGCTCCTTGATCTAAGAACTTCGGCTTCATTTTCGCCAACAGGTCCAACTTCTTTTTACCCATTGCTTTACGCAGAGTATCTGCTTCACCTTTAGAGAATCCAGCTAACTTTTGAGAGAGCAACATTACTTGCTCTTGATAAACAGTAATTCCGTAAGTTTCTTCTAAATATTCTTTGGTCGCTTCTAAATCATAAACGATTTCTTCAGTACCATGTTTTCTTCGGATAAACGAAGGGATATACTCAAGAGGCCCTGGTCTATACAAGGCATTCATGGCAATCAAATCGGCAAAAACAGTCGGTTTTAATTCTCTCAAGTACTTCTGCATTCCGGCAGATTCATACTGGAATATCCCAACCGTTTCACCTCTTTGGAATAACTCATAAGTCTTTTCATCATCTATTGGAAAATCGTCAGGCACCAATTCAACGCCGTGTCTTTCTTTAACGATTTTCACCGCATCCTTAATGAGCGTCAGGGTTTTCAGCCCCAAGAAATCCATCTTCAACAAGCCCGCATCTTCAGCAACAGAGTTGTCGAATTGTGTGCAGTACATGTCAGAATCTTTTGCCAATGCTACCGGAACGAAATTCGTGATATCGTCAGGCGTTATAATTACACCACAGGCATGAATTCCGGTGTTTCGCATAGATCCCTCTAACAAAACTGCCTGATTCACTACCTCAGCCTGAAGGTCTGAACCTTTTGCCGTTTCTTTTAACTGATTGGCTTTCTCAATATCATCTTGATTGTTCTTGAGCTTATCCGCCAAAGCGACATCATCCAAGCCAAAAATCTTGTTCAGTTTTATATCTGGAACTAATTTCGCTAATCGGTCGGCTTCATAGAGCGGCAAATCAAGTACTCTTGACGTATCTCGGATAGATGACTTTGCCGCCATTGTACCGTATGTAATAATCTGTGCAACCTGATTAGATCCGTATTTTTCAATCACCCAATCAATAACCGACTGACGACCTTCATCATCAAAATCAATATCGATATCGGGCATGGATACACGCTCGGGATTTAAAAAACGCTCAAATAGCAAATCATACTTAAGCGGGTCGATATTGGTAATCTTTAGACAGTAGGCAACTACTGAACCTGCTGCTGATCCCCTTCCCGGGCCCACAGATACTCCCATTTCTCGAGCAGCCACCAAGAAATCCCAAACAATCAAAAAATAACCTGGATATCCTGTATTTGCTACCGTTTCTAATTCGAAATCTAATCGTTCAGCAATTTCTGGAGTAACTTCACCATAGCGCATTTTAGCACCTTCATAGGTTAGGTGACGCAGGTAATTATTCTCACCTCTTTTCCCTCCATCTTTCTCGTCTTCCTCATCTCTAAATTCATCAGGAATATCGAAGGCGGGGAGTAATATTTCTCGAGCCAACTGATAAGGTTCACATTTGGCCGCAATTTCATTGGTATTTTCAATTGCAGAAGGCAAATCAGAAAACAACTTCTTCATCTCCTCAGGAGACTTAAAGTAATATTCTTGATTTTGTAATCCGTATCTGAATCCTCTACCTCTTCCAATTGGTGTAGATTTTAACTCACCGTCTTTGATACACAGCAAAATATCGTGTGCCTCGGCATCTTTTTTATCTAGATAAAACGTGTTGTTCGTGGCAACAATTTTTATATCGTGTTTTTTGTGGAATTCAAGAAGAGTTTCGTTTACACGATCTTCTTCAGGTAAGCCGTGTCGAATAATTTCTAAATAAAAATCATCCTGGAACTGCTCTTTCCACCAAAGCAATGCTTCTTCGGCTTGCTTCTCCCCTACATTAAGTATTTTGCTGGATATTTCTCCATTTAAACCTCCTGACAAAACAATGATATCTTCCTTGTATTGCTCAATTACGGTCCGATCGATACGTGGGATATAGTAAAACCCTTCAGTAAACGCAATAGAAGACATCTTTGCCAAGTTGTGGTAGCCCTTTTTATTCTTAGCGAGCAATACCACTTGATATCCGTTGTCTTTGTTAGATTTATCTAAGTGATCTTGGCAAACATTAAATTCGCAACCCACGATTGGAATTAGCGGCTGTTTATTGAAAACAGTGCCATTAGCCTCTGCCTCTGCCTTCTCTTTCTCTAATCCTTTATTGTATTTACTAATATCTGAAACAAAATGGAATGCTGCCATCATATTACCAGAATCAGTAAGGGCTACAGCAGGTGAGCCATGTTCTCCTGCCTTTTTTACCAGGTTACTAATTTTTATCGTTGATTGAAGAATTGAAAACTGTGAATGATTGTGTAAATGCGTAAAGGGTACATCCTTTAATCTGTCAAGGTTTTCGTTGATTTCTACAACCGGAGTTACTTCTTCTGGTTGATTTCTTTTCCGAATCTTCTCACTCTCCTCTTTCAAGTTCATGTGCTTCAACCCAACAGATTCAATGGGTTGAGGATGCTTTTCTAAGAAATCGTTGATGTAATTATCAGAAGCCTCTAGTTCTTGCTCAGAGAAATTACCAGTTCGTAAAAGTTCAAAGAAACATCTTGTTGTTGCTTCAACGTCAGCGGTTGCATTGTGTGCCTCATCAAAAGGTACCTTAAACAAGAACTCATGCAACTCAGTCAAAGTAGGTAATTTGAACTTTCCACCTCTTCCACCTGGTATTTGGCATAACAAGGCTGTTTTTTCAGTACAGGTATCCAAAACGGGCATATTCGCCATTTCAGAATCCACATTCAATCTGAAAAACTCACATCCCATTACGTTAACATCAAAACCAACGTTTTGACCGACTACAAACTTTGATTTTGCGAGTGCTGCATTAAATTCTTCGAGCACTTCTGCTAATGGAACACCTTGCTCCAAAGCCAGTTCGGTTGAAATTCCATGAATTTGTTCAGATTCAAAAGGAATATTAAAGCCTTCTGGTTTAATCAGAAAATCTTTGTGTTCTAGTAGAGTGCCATCAGCATCATGAACTTGCCAGGCTATTTGAACGCAACGAGGCCAATTATCAGTATCTGTAATTGGTGCATTCCATTTCTTTGGTAAACCAGTAGTTTCGGTATCAAATATGATATACATCTGCGCTCTTCTCTTCGATTAAATTCAGGACTCTAAATTAATGAGAATGGCAGTAAAATGGAATAGAAAAAAAGGAATGTTATTAACAGCTTTGAAACAGTTAGGCACAAAAAAACCCTGACAACTCAGTGAGTGTCAGGGTTAATTTTATGTAATGACTAAAACTCTTATTTGTGAGTTAAAGTAATAGTTACGTCCATTGTGTAATTGTCATCAGCAGTTGTAGTTGAACCACTTGAATTTGTTACAGTTGTAGAACCTGAATTCTCTCTGAACATTTTAACAATCATTTCTTTTCCTTTCAATTGATCAATTTCCCAAGTATCAGAAACTTCTCCACTATGATAGTTATCAGTTCCACCCCAAGTATCACCAACAGTAGTGTTTGAGTTACCATTGTCATCAGAAATAACAGATGTTGTTTGATCTGTATAAGTTGAAGTCAAGACATTCAAAATCATTCTTTCTTTATTCTTATACTCTCCTGCTTTATCTTTTCCAACAAAGCTCCAAGATCCATTAGAATTGTTAGTTGTTACTGTCGTATTTGTTGTAGTCCATCCAGCAAACGGATAATCCTCTTCTGTATCAACTGTTGTTCTGTTGTTTACTGAAGACCAAGTTCCATCTTTTTCGAAAGTAAATGACCACTCATCTACAGTAGAAGTCGTTGAAGTTGGATTAGTTGTAGTTCCACCACTTACATTTGTGTAAGAAGTAGTAATTGTTGAACCACTTAATGTAGTATTTGAAGCTTGAGTATCTCCATCAGTCTCAGCATTTAAAGTATTCGCTTCGTATCCAGTAACAGTCCACTCTCCAGCAACTCTTGCAGTTCTAGATGATAAACTTAAAGCCGGGTCGTTTTCTCCTTTTTTACAAGAAGGGGTAGCTAACAATAAACCTGCAGCTGCAAACATTAAAATCGTTTTTTTCATTTGTTTAAATTTTGATTTATTTTTTTTTAGTAAACGCAAATGTAACCAAAAGGTTTGGTCTTTAAAAATTTGAGCCTACAAAAAAAGCCGCTAATGCATTGCGAATTAGCGGCTTATTTGTTAAAAAATATTAAATCTAGTTGTTCGATAGATACTCAGCAACACCATCAAATGAAGCTTTCATCCCTTCTTTCCCCTCGCTCCAGTTAGCTGGACAAACTTCACCATTTTCTTCAAAGAATGTCAATGCATCCACCATTCTTAGCGCTTCATCAACATTTCTACCCAATGGTAAATCATTTACCAATTGATGACGAACTACTCCGTTTTTATCAATTAAGAACAATCCTCTGTATGCAATCATTGTGTTCGTTGCAATCAATTCACCTTCCGGTGTATAATCATACTCTCCTAATAACACATCATATGCGTCAGAAATTGTTTTGTTAGTATCTGCAACAATTGGATATTTTACACCTTTAATTCCACCGGCATTTTTCTCCATTTGTAACCATCCCCAGTGCGACTCTTCTGTATCTGTTGAGCAAGCAACAACTTTGGTTCCCTTTGCTTCGAACTTATCTAAAGCCGCCTGAAACGCGTGTAATTCACTCGGACAAACAAACGTAAAATCTTTTGGATAAAAGAATAAAATAACATTGTTTTTCCCTATGAATTGATCCAATGAATAATCTTGAACTATCTCCCCTCCGTTAACAACAGCTGGTGCTGAAAAAGAAGGTGCTTTCTTTCCTACTAATACTCCCATTTTTTTAATTATTTTTTAGTTATTAAATTCTAATTTGATACAAATTTACACGAAATTCCGACACAAAATAATCGAATTAATTTATGACAGAATAGAGATAATTTATCTTATGCCATCAAGCTTCCAGCAACGAAACCCAAAATAATCGCAAACAATTTCAGGATATTCAACTTATGCCCCTCACTCGATTCAAAAATAATGGTGGTTGAAATATGAAGGAACATTCCTATCGCAATAGCCAAAATCCATCCTGGATCAATACTCAGTAATTCAAGAATAGGTTCTCCAACTAACAATCCTAGAGGAGCGGTAAGTGAGAAAATAAGCAAGTAGATCCAAGATTGAAGATTCGAAAACCCTGATACTTTAAAAATAGTTTTAAGCGCCACAGCTACTGGGATTTTATGTAGAAAAACGCCCCAAAACAAATCGTCAACATGATGATGACCATGATGATCTAACGGAACCGATTCAATGAAAGAATGGATTGCAAGTGAAAAGAATATTGCCAAGGGAAAAACCTTTTTGGTACTTTCATGAACATGGGTATGGCCATGTTCGGCACCTTGAGAAAAATACTCTAAAATCAGTTGTAATAAAAATCCAATTAAAATGAAGTAACCCGTTCTCGTTCCAGCCTCAGAATAAGTTTCAGGTAAAATGTGTGTAAAAATGATGGTCAACAAAAATCCACCACTAAAAGACAGTAATAATTTAAGATGAGAGGCTTTTTTGAATAAATCAACCAACACGCCTCCTATAATCACCGAGCCAATTAAGGCAACTATTTTTATCCAAAAATCCATTAAGTGAGTTGAGCTTTAATAATCATTCTTTGAGAGTTCATTTCATCAAAATCACTTAAATCATAGTCACCATAAACTCCTATTAAATCAAATCCTGTTTTGTTTAACATCTCCTTAAAATCAGACAATTTAAAGGCCTGTACTTTTTCCGAAAATAAATAATCAATTTCCTTATCAGTAAAGGTAATTTCTTTTGAGATAGTGTTTTGAACCAGTTGCTTGGTTATTTGAAATTCTATCCCTTCAGACACCACTACTTCTCTCATAGGAAGGTCTTTGATGATGTTTTTAGCGTTCAAATAATCTATTACTAATATCCCTTCCTTTTTCAAGTACTTAGAAATCGCATGCAATACTTTCTCATTATCCTCTTGATTATCAAAATATCCAAAACTTGTAAACAAATTGAATACAACATCAAAGGGGCCTTTTTCAAGCGCATTTCGCATGTCATTGATTTCAAAAGTAAGCTGCTCGTTTTCGAAAGATTTAGCATGTTCAATGCTTTTCGCTGAAAGGTCAACCCCATGCACTCGGTATCCCAATTGGTTTAAATGAATGGCATGACGGCCTTTACCACAGCACAGATCAAGAATAAAAGCCTCTGGGCTAATGTTCAAGTTTGAGGTCAATTGCTCCACAAAATTGCGTGCCTCATTATGATCCCTATTCTTATAAAGAATATGATAATAAGAAGTATCAAACCATGACTCAAACCAATCTGACATCAATTAAATTTTGCTGCAAAATTAATAACCTTTTCAGTATATCGGATAAAATACTCGTCCGAAACCAAAGTCGAATAAATAATTTTATATATTTGCCTTGCACCTAGGATTGTGGATAAAGTATTCGAAATATATAAACAGCTTGAAGAGAAGAACGTTCTACTCTCGTTTAAAGGCATGATTACCTCAGAATTGTTAACGACAATTTTGCAGATAATGGAGTCTAAAATGGACCACATGGACGAGAAACCAAAAGTAAAGCGTAAAGTATTTAATATACTCGTAGAATGTTTACAGAATCTTTATCATCACATTGATCAAGAAGATATAGTGCACGTTCCAACAGAAGATAAATCGGCTTTACTCATGATTGCTAAAGGTGATGGAGAATATACAATTACAACTGGTAATTACATGAAGTCTTCTGATATGGAGGTTTTGAAAACCAAATTAGATTTGGTGAACGGAATGGATAAAGATGAGCTGAAAGCTTATTATAAAAAAGTTCTTAACGAGGGTTCATTGTCAAGCAAAGGAACTGCAGGATTAGGAATGATAGATATTGCAAGAAAATCTGGAGAGAAGTTAGATTATAACTTTACTTCAATTAATGAAATAACAACTTTTTTTAGTTTAGCTGTAAAAATAGCTGAGTAATTATACAATAAATATGGAAAATTTAACTTTAGAAGGATCAGCCAAAACACCAACTGTTAGCTTTGATAGTGACAACGGTGTGTTAGAATTAAAAGGACGATCAATTCCTGAAAATTCAATTGAATTTTACAAACCGGTTATCAATTGGCTGGATAGTTACATCACAGACCCTAATCATCACACGTTACTGGTAATCAAATTGGAATATTTTAATACCAGTTCCTCTAAGTGCCTGGTGGAAATACTACGACGCCTGGAGAGTCTGAAAGAGCAGTCTATCGTAAAAGTAAAATGGTGCTACGAGGAAGAAGACGAGGATATGCAGGAGTCGGGGGAGGACTTTAAGGAAATAATCAAGGTTCCCATAGAAATGGTGCTGGTGAGAGAGAATTAGGAGATTGAGTTTGAGTTTGAGTGTGAGTGTGAGTGTGAGTGTGAAGCGAAGTGCCATGATCAAGTTGCTATTTATATTCCTAGTGCTATTTCCCGCTACACTGCTGGCTCAGGTTCCGAAGCAGTTTGTGCTTTTTGATGTTGAATTTACCTACACCAAGTACGATGCCGATAATTCCAGCCCCAGTAAGTCACATTATTACGTCAAAGGGGACCGGCTGAATTCTCAGCGGCCCACTGACTGGACCACACCGGTGGATTATCGCCATGGTACTGTGCACATTAGACTGGAGGTACTGGAGAAACCAGCGGGAGGTTACCCAACAACCTGGACGCTTTGCTATATCCCCAATGAAGGGCGGGGTAATGGTTACGGGTGCACCAACACCGGTCTGTTTACCCAGGAAGGTGTTTATGAAACTGATATATCCATGACCGATTTCTGGGAAAACGAGTCCATTGTTTGGAGTAAGGGAATTAAACAGATGGATCTGGTTATCA
>JAUHXX010000096.1 GCA_030426825.1 Bacteroidia bacterium
TGATGCATACAACAACTTGGGAGTAATTACGCAACGACTGGGAGAAAGTGATTCCAGTTTGTTCTATCACCAAAAAGCATTGAGTATTCGAAAAGATATCCATGACACCCTTGGTATAGCAAGCTCTTATTTAAACTTAGGTGTTTTGCATAGAAATTTTGGTGAATTCGAAACGGCACTCGGCTATTATTTAGGGTCACTGCAAATCTATGAATTGGTTGCAGACACCAACAAAATTGGCGAAGCCTATAACAGTATTGGACTGCTCTACTTATCCCTAAAAAATCCTGAGCTAAGTTTAGAGTATTTATTCAAGTCATTAGAAATCAAAAAACAGTTTTCTGATGACCGAAAAATTGCCAACACCATCAACAATATTGCCGCCGTATATCATCATCTTGAAGATTATGATAATGCCGAAATCTATTACTTCAAGGCACGTGAAGTATTTGAAAAATACAATGATGTTAGGATGCTTAGCGGCATTGAAAGTAACCTTGGAATTATTTATAAAGAGCGTAAAAACTACGACAGAGCGATTGAATCTTATTTGAAATCGATAAACAGTTTTAAATTGATAAATGATCCTGAAGGACTTGCTTCTGTTTACAATAATCTAGGCTCAATTTATTTTATCAAAGAACAATACCAAAAATCAAATGATGCCTATTTATCAGCTCTCGAAAATGCAAAAAAGATAAACTCATTGCCGCTATTAGGAACAGCTTACGAAGGCCTATTTAAAACCAGCAAAATGTTGAATCAATATGAATTGGCACTGGAATACAACGTTAAATATGTACAGGTGCATGATTCGATATTTAGCGCAACTACGGCCAAAGAAATTGCAGAATTGAGCGAGAAATACGAAAGTGAGAAGAAGGCTAGAAAAATAGATCAATTAGAAAAGGCGTCCATCATTGCAGACAAAAAAGTTCAACAGAGAGAATATTTTATTTGGATCATCTCAATTATAGGATGCGCCAGTGTATTGGTGTTATTACTGGCACTCAATAGATACAAGCTAAAAAGACGTGTTCTAACTGCAGAGAAAGAACGTTACAAATTGGCCAATGAAATCCAGGAAAGAGAACTTGCCTCTAAAAACCGAGAGCTGAGTAGCTACGCCTCAAACACTGTTGAAAAGGGAAAGTTTTTGCAGGAAATTTATCAAGAACTTGAGAACTTTCAATTCAAGGATAACGACTCCCTCTTTAAGGCCAACGAACTTAAAAAAGCAATTTCAAGTCGCATTGATAGTGATGATGAATGGGACAAGTTTAAATTGCATTTTGAAAGTGTGCACCCTTCATTCTTTGAGAACTTAAAAATGCAGGCAAGTAATCTCACAACGAACGATTTAAAAAATTGCGCTTACATTCAAATGAATCTCAACGTAAAAGAAGTGGCAATTCTCCTCAATATTAGTCCAAAAAGTGCGAAGATGAATCGGTATCGATTAAAGAAAAAATTTGGACTCGAAGCAGAACAAAGTTTGAGCGATTTCATCCATAATATTTAACGAATTTCATCATGTAGTCCTTTTGTAGACCCTCTATTTTAGGGATTTACCGCAAATACCTCTCTATTTGTTAACAGAAATAAAAATTAATACGTTAACTATGAGAATCAAAATTTTACTGGCTGTTTGCATGCTATTTAGCTTGCAATACGCTCAATCACAAATCAATCTGAATAAGATTAAAAACAAGGTGGATAAATCCACCAAAAAGTCAGACGACAAAAAGAGTAATTCCAATTCCAACTCTAATACAAATACCAACGGAAATTCAAATACCAAAAATTCCTCTACCAATTCAACAACCAACACAACTGGAAATTCTGGTTCAACTGACAATTCAAGCAATTCTAATGCCTTAGCCAATACGGCCGCATTCTATAATCGCATGTATAAATTCATGGATAGAAACATGGACAACGTTGCAACGCGCCAATGGGATGATCAATTCATTCAAGAATTAGAGCTTTTGGACCTTCCTCGTTTGGAACAAAGAATACAAGATGACATTCCAACAGCAGGAGATTTTTTGATGTTGTATCCTAAAAAACTTCCGACTTCTGGAATGGGTACAATTACTCAAAATACCTTAAATGAATATGAGTTTGCGCGAATAGCTGAACCTACAGCTACTCCGCCTGAAAGTGAGGATGGAAAACTGATCTTAAAATTCTATGTAGAGTATGCTTACTTCAAGCATGAGTTGATCAATAACAAATCAACTTTAACAATGAATTTGCAAAAAATAATTCAGCAAGCTGAAAGCGCACACATCAGACAACGCTATAACCAAGCGGTATTTGCTCAAAAATCTTGCGAACAAGCTGCCAAACTTCTTCCAGATGACATGAGAATAGCAGATTTAAAAGATGAAGCGGATAAATTATTGAATACAACCATTGATGGATTCGGTAACATGATTTCAGGAGAATATCATAAAACGCACATCCAAAAGATTTCTGTTTTTAAGACTAAACCGAGCTTTTCAACTGAAACAGCAGCGGATGAAGTAGAAACAATCATCCCTGGTGAACCGGCTTATGTTACTGGATACTTTGCCATGACCAATAAAGATGCAGGCGGTATTCCTTCAATGCTCTTCATTAATCCTCAAAATAAATATGCAAAAGACGCATACCCATGGGGGCATGGCGTTGAAGTGTTAGCTCCAATGTTTAATGGTGAAAACGTAAAAAAGGAATATCGAGACAAAGCATATTTTTCATTTAACTTGTTCCCTGACCTTGCAACCGTTGATTATGAATCTCACGTTCAGTACTTCCCTCACTTAAATATATTAAAATGGTTGATGTACTTGCCTTCTGAAAAACATTCAATACATGTAAGATTTGGAAGAAAAGAGAAAATGGCTTTCGGAAAACTAAACATTGATCTATCTGGTGACAACAAAGACAAACTGAAAGATTACTTCGAAAAACTAAAAGCAAAACAATTGGCAGCGGTTACCTTTCCTGATTTAGCAGGCTGTGATGATGCCAAATCAAAAATTAAAAACTTTGCAGACCTTTCAAAATACGGTAAAGTACTTCGGATTTCACTAACTCAAACAGGCGACATTATGAAGCCTTGGCCGAACGACCATGAAGTTGACTTTAACACTGCGGCCGGATATGCTGCCGTTGAAAAATCGAGTGGTAAGGTAGAAATTATGCCATTAGATTTCAGAAAGCGTCCTACCGAAACTACTTGGCAATGGTGGTCAGTTGGAAAATTTCCAGGTCTTTATCCCATGGATGAGCAAGGCACTAAAATTACAGGAGTTAAAAAACTCGAACATGGCTATGAGATTTTGCCCGAACAAGTCTCAAACTGTGGATATTGGTATACTTCACAGTAATAGTTAACCAAATACCAATACGGCTCTCCCAACGGAGGGCCGTTTTTATTGATTGTTGGCTTCTTGAATTTTAATAATTTCTTCCATGCAAGGCATTAACATGCTGTTCGGATTTTTATGATCAAATGATTCTGATCTATAAGTTGAATCTTTGGTTGTAAATTCAAAATAAGCAAAAGGCGCGGCATCAGTCGCTCGCTTATTTGAAGGGGCCTCTAAGGAAGCAATCTTATCCAAATCAACTTCTTTCAAACTTAGCATTAACGCCGTCCATTCTTGAGGTTGAGTAGCTCTTGCAAAGTGCGTTGGCTCTCCTCTTCCATTAAAATCAACAACAACAGAATCTTGCGTAACAAGTAACTGCGTTCTACCCATCATGGTGGTGGTCGTGTATTCAAATTGATTGACTTCTAGTTCCTCACAAGAAATTAAAGTTAAGGCCGTCATGCAAATAAGTAAGAATCTCATCTTGTTATGTTTTATACTACTAAGATAAATACAAATAACGTGCTAAAATCCGTCAATCCTCATTTAAGCCTTTTTCTTATCTTTAATCCTGATGAAAAAAATCACTTTTATAACAATCTCACTTTTCGGTCTATTTGCATTTACTTTCAATCAGTTAGATGACAATGGCCTCGAATTAAAAACACAAAAAACAGGAATTTATCTTGACTCCATGTCAAACGAAGTTTTGTTGGTTTTTGAGGATCATTTACCGGCCTATTATAAAAGCGAAATCTTCACCCCTGTTTGTAATACTGGTGAATGCTTACCCGTTTATGTCAATATTTATTGGAGCCTAAATGGCCAATACCTAAAATTCGATCAGCCTGAAAATGAAATCTTAACCAAGCTTGACCACGTGCCTTTTACTGAGAATGATTATGAGTTGTTGGACGAGATATTAAAAGGACCAGATCCGCGCTTGACCAGTTTAAGTCAGGGAGTAAACCATTCTCAAGTTAAACACGACAAAGGAGATAAACAAGATTCGCAAGCAATGCCAGCACCATCTATAAATACAATTAAAATGGACAAGCACGCAATGGTGGATGGCATTAGTGGTGCAACCTTACCAGAAGTAAAAAGTCAATTTGTACCAGGGGCTCTTTACACCACCTACACTTTATGGGGATTAGCAAATGACTCTAAAAACAAGATAAAAAAATACACAAAGGACCAACTATTCCCTAAATATTCAAAGCATTTAATTGGAGATGAAAATCTGGAGTGCGCGGCAGATGTTATCGATTGGATGGCCTCAAAAAGCAATAATGAAAACGCAAGAGTGCAGGTATTGATTGATTTGATTGATTCAGGAGATACCTTAATACAGGCAGCTGCCCTATCTCAAATGTATTTTAATTATTATTCATTACCAGAAATTCAAGCGGTGCTGGATAGAACTTTTTATGGTGAATCGACTTTTATGATCCAACGACATATTATTTGGGATTGGGCCTATAATTATACTCCAGCAAGCACGTTGATTAAGCTTTCTGATAATTTAGTCAACTATGAACAACATTTTCCTGAAATGATGGCTGTGTTTGAAAATAAAACCGAATACCCAGAAGGCGTTGTCAGAAACATGGCATTGGCATATCCAAAACTCAAACCTGCGAATCAGCAAATAATGCGCGACTTTGTTGTAAAGCAAAAAGATTATTTTTCTGCTGAAGACTGGGAAATAGTGAAAGCCTTTACTGAGTAGGTTATTGCTTTAACTTTAACATACCCCTACTCAACAATTAAGATATAATTGTTCTTTTTACCTTTTCCTAAAAGGACAATTGAATCATTGATAAGATCTTCAGAAGTGATTATGTAATCTTCTTTCACCTTTGCCTTGTTTACAGAAATGGCATTTCCTTTTATCTCTCTGCGTGCCTCTCCATTAGAGGATAAAAATCCAGTTTTTGCTGAAAGTGCATCAATAATTCCTAAACCAGCTTCAATTTCAGCTTTAGTTATTTTTGCTTGCGGAACACCAGCAAAACCGTCTAAAATTTCCTGATGAGTCAGTTTTTTTAGATCATCAATGGTAGATTTTTTGTTGAACAAAATTTCGGTTGTTCTTAGAGCTGAATCAAGGGCCTCTTCACTGTGAACCATTTTAGTAATTTCAGCCGCTAATCTTTTTTGAAGCACTCTCAAATGGGGAGCCTCTGCGTGTTCAGCTTCTAAATTCTCAATAGTATCTTTATCTAAGAATGTAAAGGTTCTAATGTATTTTCCAGCATCACTATCTGATGCATTAAACCAGAACTGATAAAATTCAAAAGGTGATGTTCTTTTAGGATCTAACCAAATGGTTCCCGATTCAGTTTTTCCAAATTTCCCTCCATCTGCCTTGGTCATTAAAGGGCAAGTAAATGCAAAACCTTCTCCTCCAGTTTTTCTTCTAATCAATTCGGTTCCTGTTGTAATATTACCCCATTGGTCTGACCCTCCCATTTGCAGCTTACAACCCATTTCGTTGTATAAGTGCAAGAAATCATTTCCTTGTAAAAGTTGATAAGAAAATTCTGTAAAGGAGATGCCGGTTTCTATTCTCTTTTTAACAGAATCTTTAGCGGCCATGTAGTTTACAGTAAGATGTTTACCAACATCTCTTATGAATTCAATGAATGAAAAGTCTTTCATCCAATCGTAATTATTGGTCATTACTGCTGAATTATCACCACAGTCAAAATCAAGGAAACGTTCTAATTGAGCCCTAACACCGGCAACGTTCTTGCTCAATGTTTCTTCATCTAGTAAATTTCTTTCATCAGATTTCCCTGACGGATCTCCTACCATTCCAGTAGCACCTCCAACTAAAGCAATTGGTCTATGCCCCGCTCTTTGCAAATGCATTAATAGTAGAATTGGAATCATGCTTCCCACATGTAAAGAATCAGCTGTTGGATCAAATCCAACGTAACCGGTCACCATCTCTTTTTCAAGTAACTCTTCTGTTCCAGGCATAATGTCTTGCAACATTCCTCTCCATCTTAATTCTTCAACAAAATTCTTTGGCATGATCTATAATTTTAAAGCGGTAAAGATAGTAATTGAAGGTGACTTCGAGAGCCTCAGTCGCCTTCAATATTCGTACTTTTAGGACCTAAACAAGAATTCAGTTGCTTAATTGAGTACGCTATAAATCTCTATAGGCTTTTGCTAGATTCGGCAAATCAGACAATCTGCCTTGAATAAGGGCTATCTTTTTTGCCCTACTCCACCCTTGAATTTTTTTCTCTCTATTGAAAGCCCAATCTATTCTAGAATATTCTTCATAATAAACGGGTCTTACTGGACCAAATTTCTTTGTATGATTTGCACCTTCCCCTGATTGATGTTGTTGAATTCTCAGCAACAAATGTTTAGTACTACCAGTGTATAATGAACCATCAGAACATTCTAAAATGTACATATATCCTTTTGCCATAAACAGAACAATAGATTAAATACAGCGATTGACTAGAGGAGGCTGAGGGTGTTTCGAAGAAACAAAACTCGAAGCCCCGATACCACGATCTTTGATCTATTTCCGAAGTGATCTAAAATTATAATAATTCATTCGCCAAGTTGGCCAACTCAGATCGCTCGCCTTTTTCTAATCTCACTGAAGCAAATAATGGATGCCCTTTCAATCGATCAATTAAATAAGTCAAGCCATTTGATTCTTCATCCATGTAGGGCGTATCAATTTGATTAATATCACCGGTAAAAACAACCTTTGTGCCTTCACCTGCTCGGGTGATAATTGTTTTAACCTCATGTGGCGAAAGGTTTTGCGCCTCATCAACAATGAACATAACATTCGACAATGACCTACCTCTAATAAATGCCAGTGCTGTAATTGAAAGCTCCCCATTCTCTTCCATCTCATCTAATATCTTCACTTTCTTTTCAGTTGATTTGAACTGACTTTTTATGAATTTCAAATTATCCCATAGCGGCTGCATGTAAGGATTGATTTTTTCATTGGCATCACCTGGTAAAAACCCAATATCTCTATTACTCAACGGAATAATTGGTCGCGCTAAAATAATTTGATTGTATTTCGTTTTTTGTTCAAGGGCTGATGCCAGTGCTAAAAGGGTTTTACCGGTTCCTGCAACTCCTTGCAAAGCCACTAACTTGATATCATCATTCAATAAGGCATTCACTGCAAAGGCTTGTTCAGCGTTCTTTGGCTTAATGCTGTAGATGTATTCTTTTTCAACTCGCTCGATATAGTTATCCTTTTGATCGTATCTAGCAAGCACAGAATCTTTCCCGTTATTTAGGATATAATAGCCATTAGCCACCTTTTTTTCACCTAAAATTCCGTTCTCATCTATCCGACCTTTTTTATATAATTCAGTAATTGTTGAACCGTCAGTGATGTCGATAACAGGGAAGCCATTATCCATTTTCTCTACATCCTTAACCTTCCCCGTGAGGTAATCTTCTGAAATTAAACCTATGGCTTTCGCTTTCAACCTGAGGTTGATGTCTTTGGTAACCATGATGACCTGATGATCTTTCATGGTATCTGCTAAAGTAATTGCAGCATTGATTATTTTATGGTCATTTTTACCACGTCCGTAAACTGCTTCAGCATCTCGTCCATTCACTAAATTGGACATTACTATTTTAATCTTACCCTTGTTTTTACCAAGGCTAATCCAATCATCCATTTTTCCAGCTCCAGAAAGTTTATCGAGTAATCGAATCACTTCTCTAGCTTGGAAATTCTTTGTGTCGTTTCCTACTTTAAAGTTGTCAAGTTCTTCTAAAACAGTGATGGGTATGGCCACATCATTGTCTTTGAAATTATTAATTGAGTCGTGATCAAACAACAAAACTGAAGTATCAAGCACGAAAATTTTTTTCTTAGCAGATTTTTTTGCCATAAATAAGTGTAAGAGCGTTTGTACTTTTAAGTTAGTAAGCTTAAGCCCACAATCGAATTTTATTTCTCGTAGTTATTAACAAAGAAATCTAAAGAAATGTTGATTCACCCAGAATTAGTTGAATTTGACAGCTTAAAGGAAAATTAATTTCGGCGGTCAAGACCCCACATCATTTTATTTCTGATGGTATTTAAAAAGTTTTGTCCTTCAGTTTGAATCACATTGATTTCAAAATCGGCCTTTTTGACGGTCAATTCTATAGCAGAATCAATAGTTACCGATCTTGAATCTAGTGAACATAGAAAGTCACGTCCTCTACCCTCAATCTTTAATCGAATTTCTCTAGAGTCAGGAACAACCACTGGTCGTACATTTAAATTGTGTGGAGCAATTGGCGTAATTACATAGTCCAATGCGCCGGGCACAATTATCGGTCCACCACAACTAAGAGAATAAGCGGTTGATCCTGTTGGAGTTGAAATAATCAACCCATCCGCCCAATACGAGTTTAAATACAAATCTCCAATATAAGTATGAATGGTAATCATTGAAGAAGTTTCTTTCTTATGAACAGTGAGTTCGTTTAAGGCAAAGTTGTCTTCCCCAAAAAGTCCTTCATCTGTAACCAACTTTAATAATGATCTGGTTTGAAGACGGTATTTATTGTCTTTGATATCTTGTAACGCCGCTTTAATGTTGTCTTTAGAGGTGGAAGCCAAAAACCCCAGTCTACCGGTATTAATTCCCAAAATAGGAATTCCTGTATCTCTTATAATTGTAGCTGTTTCGAGAAAAGTACCATCACCTCCAACACTTAACATGATGTCTACATTTCCTTTGACATCCTCATATTTATTGAACACAGTGGGTTCTATGGACATACTGATTCGCGGCTGTAAAAAAGCCATGAAAGGCTCATAAACTGAAACCTCCCACCCAAAAAACTTTAAAGTATTAAATAATACTTGAATATTGGGGATAAACGAGTCATCAAACGAACGGCCATAGATTCCAACTTTCATAATTACATGTTCAGAAAGTTCATCAACTCATCATAACGTTTCTTAAGGTCATCTTGAAATCTACCTTTTTGGAACGTTGCTTTGATATGATAATCGTATCTATTAAAAGTTTGAATAATTCTATCAATATTATCTGCATTAATTTTGAGTGTCACCTCAATTTCAGTTGTTTCTGGTTTTGAAGTTATAAATGAACTCAATACTTTGGCATTGTTTTCCTCAACAATTCTTGCTATCTCCGTTAGGGAATAATCGTGCGTATTCATTTGAAGTACGACAATTGATCCTGGCTCTTTAATTGAATTAACAGCGGTAATTTGCGACATCAAATACAACAAATCTGTACATCCTAAATATTCATTCTCCTCATTCAATATGGGCACCACTGTTATTTTTTGATCAGCTATCACTTTCATTACTTCATAAACGTGACGATCATTATATATAAATGGTTTTGGCAAATTTGGAAAGCAAGCTGAAATTCGTTGAGTAGGATCTGGCATATCATAAACATCATTTTCAGATATGAGTCCAATATATTCTGAACCATTTACCACTGGCAAATGACTCACTCTCAACTCATTCATCCAATCCATTGCGCGCTCACCAGACTCATTGAATTTAAGTGGAGGGATTATTTCAGATATTAATTCTTCTGCTCTCATATATAGTTTAGACGCAAGTATTCAATAATTATAACAACTAATGTAACCAATAATTGTTCTAACAATGATAAATTTGAAGCAAAATTGTCAAATATTAAAGCATGACGGCTAAACTTAGTGTTAACATCAATAAAATTGCAACTTTAAGAAACGCGAGGGGTGGAAATTACCCAAGTGTGGTTGAAGCGGCAAAAAATTGCGAAAAATTCGGTGCGGATGGCATCACTGTGCACCCTAGACCAGATGAAAGACATATCACCAAACAAGATGTTTATGATTTATCAAAAGAGGTGAAAACTGAATTTAATATTGAAGGTAATCCGAATGAGAGGTTTATGAAAATGATTGAAGAAGTGAGACCCGCTCAAGCAACATTGGTTCCGGACGGTGAAAACGTATTGACTTCAAACGCAGGCTGGGATACAATTGCTAATAAAGATTTACTCACTGATAAAATCGCCGAACTCAAGTCTTATGGCGTTAGGACTTCATTGTTTATTGAAACTGACCCAAAAATGATTGAACATGCCGCCCTGGTTGGAGCAGATAGGATTGAGTTTTACACGGGACCTTATGCAGATAATTATGCTTCAGATAAAGCTGCAGCTATTAAAGAATATGTCGCATGTGCTCATGTGGCTTTGGACAATAATCTGGCGATAAATGCAGGGCATGATTTAAGTCTTGAAAACTTAGCCTATTTCGCTCAAAACATTCCTAACCTAGCAGAAGTTTCCATTGGTCATGCTTTAATTTCTGATGCCCTATATTTAGGATTAGAGAATACCATTAATATGTATAAAAAATTGTTGGTTGTATCATGAAACTACACTACAGAACTTTAGGAGAAGGAGAACCCTTGTTTATTTTGCACGGTCTGTTTGGATCATCAGATAACTGGCAGACGCTTGGGAAGAAATTTGCTGAGAAATACAAAGTTTATTTTGTAGATCAACGAAATCATGGTCGATCTCCTTGGTCAGATGACTTCAATTATGACTTAATGGTAGCTGATTTTCATGAGCTGGTAACTGATCTAGGGGAAACTAATATTAACATTATTGGTCATTCAATGGGCGGTAAAACGGCTATAGGATTCGCCGCCAAATATCCTGAATTAATTAACAAAATGGTAGTAGCAGATATCAGTCACAAAGCCTACCCTATGCATCACGAGCAAATTATAGATGGTTTGAAATCATTGGACCTGTCACAAATTAAATCCCGTGGGCAAGCTGATAAAGAATTAGCCAAATACATTCAGGAAATTGGTGTAAGACAATTTTTACTGAAAAACTTGTATTGGGTGGAGAAAAGGCAATTAGGCTGGCGCATAAACATTCCAGTTTTAAGTGATCGCATTTATGATATCATTGCGGAAATTACGTTC
>JAUHXX010000396.1 GCA_030426825.1 Bacteroidia bacterium
TGAGATATCGCCCAGTTGGTCGTGCGAACCGTCTGCTATTTTTCTTAGAATTCGTCTCATGATTTTACCCGATCTTGTTTTTGGTAATCCACTAACAAATTGAATTTTATCAGGTTTAGCAATACGACCAATAATATCAGATACTTGCGCTTCAATTTCAAGTCGCGTGTCTTCTTCTGACTTATCCAAGTCTGCACAAATTACGTAGGCATAGATACCTTGTCCTTTGATTTCATGAGGGTATCCAACTACTGCTGATTCAATGACTGCGGCGTGCTCGTTTATTGCGTTCTCCACTTCTGCAGTTCCTAATCTGTGACCAGAAACGTTAATCACGTCATCCACTCTTCCAATAATTCTATACAATCCGTTGTCGTCTCGTTTAGCGCCATCACCAGTAAAGTAATGATTTTCAAAAGCAGAGAAATAAACTTGTCTGCAGCGCTCATGATCACCCCAAGTGGTTCGAATCATTGATGGCCAAGGATGTTTAACTGCTAACAATCCTTCTTGATTATTTTCTGTAATCACTTCACCTTCTGAGGTAAGCAACACAGGTTGAATACCTGGTAATGGTAATCCGGCATGCGTTGCTTTGTGAATACCAATATTTCCCAAATTAGAAATCATAATGCCGCCAGTTTCGGTTTGCCACCAAGTGTCTACCAGGGCTGCCTTGTTTTTGCCAACATAATCATTGTACCATTCCCAAGCTTCTTTATTGATAGGTTCACCAACAGATCCGATTACTTTAAGCGAATCCATCTGATATCGTTGAGGAAGGTCATCTCCACAAGCCATTAAAGCTCTGATAGCAGTTGGCGCAGTATAAAATTGATTGACTTGATGCTTTTCTATGACCTGCCAAAACCTGTCCGGCTCTGGATAAGTCGGGATTCCCTCAAACATCACACAAGTTGTTCCAGCCAGCAAAGGGCCGTATACGATATATGAATGTCCAGTAATCCATCCTACATCAGCAGTGCACCAAAAGACATCTTCAGGTACTGGTTGAAATACATTTCTAAAGCTATAATCTGCGTAAACCATATAACCTCCGCAGGTGTGAACAACTCCTTTTGGTTTTCCAGTTGAGCCTGAAGTGTAGAGGATAAATAGCTCGTCTTCGCTATCCATTTCTACAGCATCAAATTCAGCCGATTGCTGATCGATTACATCATTGTACCAAACATCTAAATGATTAGTGTTTACTGTATCACCTGTGTGACGAATTGTAATAACTTTTTCAATTGTAGGACAGTTTTCAATTCCTTCAGCTACAATATTCCTAAGCAATAATTTTTTGGTTCCTCTAATTAAGCCATCTGAAGTGATCACCATTTTTGCTGCGGCATCTTGTATTCTGTCTGATAAAGCCTTTGCCGAAAACCCTGCAAAAACAACAGAATGAATTGCGCCAACCCTTGCACAAGCGAGCATAGCAAAGGCCGCTTCAGGAATCATGGGCATATAAATGACTACCCGATCACCTTTAGCAATTCCGTTTGCTACTAATAGATTCGCGAACTTATTCACGGCGGTGGCCAATTCACTGTAGCTATATGTTTGAACTTCATCTTGAGGGTCATTAGGCTCCCAAATTATTGCGGTTTTATCTGGATGGGTTGCTAAATGACGGTCTATGCAATTTTCAGTGATGTTCAATTTTCCATTCACAAACCATTTAACATCTGGTGTTTTAAAGTCTGATTCACATACATTCGTCCATTTTTTTCTCCAATGAAAAGTATCCGCAATTTTAGACCAAAAATCATCAGGTTGTTGCACTGATTTTTCATAATCGCTGTTATAATTTGATTCATTTGAAATTTGGTAGAATGGTATTGACATAAATCCTGTTATTTATCCTTGAATTTACAGAAAACTTATAATTTTAGGGTCTCACTAAATGACAAATATGAAAAAGCTAGTCTTATTTTCTATTTCTTTAAGCATTATGTTCTCATGTGGAGAATCTTCAGAAAGCAATGCGGATGAAAATCCATCTACAGAAAAGAATGAAACCATTGAAGAGGTTTTGGAGATTGATTTGAATCTGAATAAAATTGTTGAGATTCCATCAGATTGTGACATTGAGGGTACAACAGTAGATGCTTATTCATGGGTTGATAATAACGGAATTAACTATTTCATCAGAACAATGGGTGAATTGAAAGCGGTTGAGCCAGAAGATGAGTATGCAGATGTTACGGCAAGTCAATATTTATATGCTTATCATTTCACGAGAGAGAATAATTCAGCTGACGCCGTTTTAGTTA
>JAUHXX010000097.1 GCA_030426825.1 Bacteroidia bacterium
GCTGTAAAATAACCACCTGCACTTCCTAAAATTGTTGGAGCCCACACAATTCCTTCTCCAGTGCAAACAGTATCTGGAACATAGGTGAAATTGGGGTCAAATGGAACTATAGTGGTATTTATGGAAGTTGAACAGGTGTCATCAACACCATTCGTATATTCAATCAAATAAATCTCATCCGTCATAGAAAACACCATGGTATCTCCATCAAAAGGTGAATTATCAAGTAAGTAGTAATAAGATGGGCCGGGAGCTCCATTAATTTGGAGGTTGAAATTATCTATCCCCCAATGATCCCATGTGTTTGAGCTATTAACATCTTGACTAAAATTAAAAATTGTATTAGCGGTTTGAGCCCCCGCCGGTATGGTAAAGCAGTAATTCGCCCAATTATAATAAGGACCTGTACTCATGTTGTTTGGTTGAAAATAGAATATGTCAACCCAAGTTGCACCGGCGTCAGTAGAATATCTGAAATAAACGCCTTCATTCGCAGCATCAGGGTCTTCACAATCGGTGTTGTTTTCATCTGCTGCAAAGTCAAAATCAAAGCAAATTTGTCCTCCTGACGAAACATCATAAGAAGGTGTAATTAAAACTCTTGGTAAAGCAACGGTGCTGCCCATCCATGCAGAAGGACTACCGTCTAGTGATGGGCTACAAGGGTTAGTGAAATCTGCAGTTCCTCCTAAGGTCCAACCCGTCGGGAGCATACTGTTGTTAAAGTTCTCGGTAATTAACGCAGGGCTATTTTGACCATTTGCAATAATATTCAACGAATCACCACAAGTAACATTGACGGTTGTAGAATTTACAGACAAAGTGCATTGTGAATAAGACTTTATAGAAAAAAATAGAAAAGAGAATAAAAAGAAAAATAAACTGCTTTTTTTCATCATGATTGCTTTGGGTAGTGCAATTTACACAAAATCAACCGGAAGTGAAAATAAACTTTTACTCCTTCATGCTGCTTGCGATAGCCTCACACTGCGCTACTTTCTCTTGCGGATATTTTTCGTCAGGTTTTAATTCAACCGCTTTGGCAAAATAACCTCTTGCTTCTTCATATCGCTTATTATCTAACAATTGATCTCCTATTTGGATAAAATTCGCATACATCATCTCGTTTGTTTCTTCAATGGCAATCCCAATTTCACAGTCTTTAATTTCACTTTGTATTTCGGGTGAATCTTTTACCTGTTGAGCCTTCTTGTAATTTTCAAGCGCCTCTTTATAATTGCCTGATTTTTTGTGTTGACTTGCTTCTGCCATGGGCTGCACAAAATTATCCGCCTCTTCCGCAGTCCAACCGTCTTTACATCTTTCTACTTTTAGCAACATCATGGCCAAGTGCTCTTCATCCCACGCTTGATTACCTGCTGAATCAATATAAAACCTAATCATAGGATCTCTTTGCAGAAAAGCATAGTCTTCAACTTCAGTGGGTTTTACCATGGCAACAACCATTGGAAACTTAATTGATCCAGATAAAAAACTCGGATCAAAATAATCTGCGTCAATCAAGCCAAACTTAAGTGCATAGCCTTTTTTATCTACCTTAATAGCATATTGACCTGAAATTGGAATTGATATTTTACTGATTTTTCCAGTAGAATCTGAGTACTCGTCAAAAAGTACTTTTTGGTTTTGAATTACCCTGACCCTGGCTTCACTTAGTGGAATAGAGTCTTTCGTGTCATCAATCACTTTAATGTCTAGATCAATATGGCCTTTTTGACCAAATAAAAATGTAGCTGAAAAGATTAACAGAAAAAGGAATAGACGTTTCATAGTTGTAGAGATTCGTTATTGTTTGGATTCGGTTCTAATAATTTACTACTTTTCTACTTTCAAGTCAATAACTTTTAGATGAACACGATTTCTCCCTTCCACCTTGCGGTTCCGATTTTTGATCTTCAGGAGGCACGCGAATTCTACCTCAACTGTTTTAACTGTAAGATTGGCAGGGAATCAGAAAACTGGATTGACCTTAATCTTTATGGTCATCAATATGTGCTTCACCTTCGACCAAGACCTGATGAGTCAGATTCGCACTCCTACAACATGGTGGATGGAAAGTCTGTTCCAGTCCCTCATTACGGAGTTGTATTGGATTGGGAAGAATGGGAAAACTTGTCTGACCATTTGAAACAGTTGGGAATCGAATTTATCATTGAACCCTATGTTAGATTTGAAGGAGAAGTTGGCGAGCAAGCCACTATGTTTTTTCTTGACCCGTCTGAAATGCACTAGAATTCAAAGCTTTTAAAAACATTAATCAACTCTTTGCTAAATAAGAAGTTCAACGGATGACTACTTTGGTAGTTTGATTTCCAGCATAGATAACATATGTTCCGCTTTCCCAATTTAAAGTAGAGATTTTAAAATGGTCTATTTTATCTAAAGAATGAAACATTCGCTGGCCTAGAATATTATAGACCGCAACTTCTTTAAACTCATCAATATTGGCCACAAAGAGTTCATTGGAATCTGAATTATAGATTACGTGCAATGGTGTACTTTCAAACCCTCTAATGGTATACTTCGGGATTTCTATGATTCGTTGATAGTTGTCATCTAGTCCGCATAAAAAATAAATCCCTTGATAAGGAATTGAACATGAACTCACCCCTCTCCGAGCAGGAAGCGGCACGTTTTCAACCTGAACCCATTCATTAGTTGCAGCATCATAAGACCAAAAATCGTGGTGAAAAGTACCCACTGGTCCTTCCCCTGTTCCGATAAAGGCCAAGCCATTTAAGGTTTCTGCCTTTGCGTAATATCTTGGCCCTCCCGGAAAATCTGTTTTTGCTATCCATTCATTTGTTCCCAAATCATATTCCCAAATATCAGATTTTAAAACGCCAGATGAATCCATTCCCAGACCAATAAATCCCTTGTCATAAACTGAAAAGCCTACTGTCTCAAATCGTTTGTCTGGCAAGTCAGCCAATCTTGTCCAAGTGTCAGAAGTGACATTATATTTCCAGAAATCATTAAAACTGGAAACACTATCCTTTCCTGAACCATAATAAATATTATCCTCTATGACGAAAGATGCTCCCGCCCATCTTGCTTCTCCCGGAAAACTGGCCACTTGTGTCCATTTATTTTCTCCCAAATCAAATTCCCAAACGTCTCCTAAGGCAACATTATAAGGGCTTGAACCTCCAATAAGATATGCTTTAAAGCCAACAACTTCAGCTGTTGCGTATTGCCTTTGAGTTCCTGGAAAGTCTGGAACGTCAATCCAAGTTTGATTCCGTGTATTATATCCGTAAAACTCATTACTTTCATTGAATCCTCCATGATTTCCGGTACCAAAAAACACTATTTTATCCATGGTAAAACAAACCGCATCATCTCGCCCGGCCCCTGGTAGTTCCAACCCGAGTTTCCAACCGTATTTTTGGCCAAAACTCATTGAACATAACAATATTAGAAACAATGCTAATTTCATCTCAGCTCAAGATAAGAATAGAAATTAATTATTCTAGTCTCAAAATTAAAGAGAAACAATCCGTAATTTTAACAGAAACAGTTTAAATGAAATTCAGTTATCCTTTTTTAATCCTCTCGTTTAGTTTTTTGGCTTGTGCCGAAACAACGAAACATTCTGAAAGTTCAGACAACGATTTAAGCACTCAACAAGATTCAGTATCTGTTGAAAATGAAGTTGTTAGTTCAGAAAACTTACCTCAACGAATGATCGAGCAGGCTGATTTAATTTTAGGACAGACGGAGGGTGATTTAGACAATGATGGCATAGCTGAAAAAGTGGTAGTTTTTGCCAGAGACTTGGAGTTTGAAAGTACCTCACCGCGAGATTTGATAATTTATAAAAACAATGAGGGGGTTTGGGAAGAATGGATCAATACTGAAAACGCGGTTTATACGGCAGACGAAGGCGGTATGATGGGAGACCCATTTGATGGGGTGAGTATTGTAAATGGAATTTTAATCATAGATCATTGGGGCGGTTCGAGTTGGAAATGGTCTAATACAGACAAATATCGATATCAAGACGGAGATTTTTATTTGATTGGATATACTAGTACGTATGGACGACCCTGTGATTATTGGGAAGATTATGATGTCAACCTTTCAACGGGCGGCTGCATTTTCTCATTCGAACCAGAAGTTTGTGAAGACTACGAATCTGAAGAAGATTACGGACCGGCCTGGGAAGAGACGTTCAACTACCCGATAAAGCAACTGCCGAAGCTTACTGAACGAAGAAATTTTACGCTTCAGTTTGATTCTCCTAAGGGCAAAACATTTTATCTGTAATGATGACGAAAGAATCGTATCAAAGTATTTGCGAAAAGATTTCGCCCTATATTCACAGAACACCTGTAATGACTTCACAGTTAATCAATGACATAGCTGGGTGCGAAGTGTTTTTCAAATGCGAAAATTTTCAAAAAATGGGGGCCTTTAAAATGCGGGGCGCCACCAATGCGATACTTAATCTTTCTGAAGAGCAAAGATCTAAAGGGGTGGTCACACATTCGTCTGGCAACTTTGCGCAGGCCATATCTTTAGCAGCAAGAAGTTTGGGTGTAACTGCCTATATCGTTATGCCTTCTTCTGCTCCGCAAGTTAAAATTGATGCCGTTAAAGGATACGGAGGGATTGTGTCAATTTGCCCTCCAATTTTAAAAGACCGAGAAAAAAGCGCACAGGCTATACAAGAAGAAAAAGGAGCAACTTTTTTACATCCATCAAATGATGATGACGTTATTCGCGGGCAAGGAACTGCTGCAATAGAACTCTTCGAAGAAGCACCCAAATTAGATGCCGTTTTCACGCCTGTAGGCGGTGGGGGTTTACTGGGAGGAACCGCATTGGCAGCCAGTTTGTTTGCTCCTAACTGCAAAGTTTTTGCCGGAGAACCAGAAGAAGCAGATGATGCTTATCGCTCATTTAAGTCAGGAAATATTGAAACGAATGATACAGCTAATACGATTGCAGATGGATTAAAAACTCAACTCGGCGACCGCAATTTTCCTATCATACAAAAGCATGTAAACGATATCTTTCTCGTTAGTGAAGATGATATACTGGAAGCATTAAAATTGATCTGGACGAGGATGAAAATTGTTGTTGAGCCCAGTTCTGCTGTAGCATTTGCCGCTTTATTAAAAAACAAAAGTGCCTTTAACAATCAAAAAGTAGGTGTCATTATTTCGGGCGGAAATATTGACTTAAACAACCTGCCTTTTTAAAAAAACTGAATGGATTTCGAATTGTGTATTGACAGCATTGAAGAGGCTTTAACTGCTAAAGAATTTGGATTAAAACGGGTTGAACTTTGTTCTGGTTTAGAAGTCGGAGGGCTTACCCCTTCTTACGGTTTAATTTCATCTTGTACAGAAATTAAAGGCCCTGAGGTTCATGTCATGATTCGTCCGACAGCCGGTGGTTTTGCCTATTCAAATTTAGCATTTGGGTTGATGCAAAAAGACATATTAGGAGCTGCTGCGGGAAGTGCGAGTGGTGTTGTTTTTGGAATATTAAATGGAGAAAGCAGAGTCGATTATCAAAAAAATTCTGCCTTGGTAGAGCTGGCGAAATCTCAAAAATTAGCTTGCACATTTCACCGAGCGATTGATTTATCCTCGAATTGGAAAGATGATTTGGAGCGTTTGATAGAAATCGGATTTGATCGAGTGCTAACCTCAGGCGGACAGGGCAAGGCGATAGATGGAATTGAACGAATTCGGCAAATGAAAGAAGCTGCAGCAGGACGAATTGAAATTATGGCTGGTTCAGGGGTCAATGCTGATAACGCCTTAAAGCTGGCGCAGACTAAGGTTGATGCCTTACACTTTTCAGCAAGAGCAGTTATAGATAACTCAAATAATCATGGGTTTGGCAATAATTTTCAAATTGACAGAAATAAGATTTTTGATGTTTTAAAACACTTTTAATGTTTAGTCTAATCACTGATTGTCAATAACTTTTTAATTTATTGTTTCGTTTTCATTTTGACCTTATCAATCTAGGGATTAAATTCGTGAGCCTCAGAAAACCCTAATATGAAAACCTTTTGCCTCGTCTTTTCAGCGATTCTTTTGATTTCGTGCAAAAAAGAAGTTCCTCCAACATGTGAGGATGGAATTATTAATCAAGAAGAAGCCTATACTGATTGTGGAGGGCCTTGTGCTCCTTGTGAAGTAACCTACCCTGCAAACGGCCCAATTGGTCAAAATTTATTAGCAGGAGACGAAGATACCCTTTATATTTTGGCAAGTACTTATTCTTTCAAGGCTGAAATTGCGCCTGGAAGTAGTCTTCAAATTACCAGCAACAATTTGTCCGGAGATCCTTTTCAATATGGCTTCAATAACGGCTGGACAATTTCGAACGCAAGCAATGGATTGCACTTTTTTGTTTCAAACCCTGGTTCACCAGAATTGACAATAAGTTTAATCAACACGGCCGGAACCGCTCAATTGGACTACAAAGAAAATGGAGATGACATCACCAAACAAAAGATAGTTGTTTGGGGTTAATGTCGACTTAAATTTATTTTATTCTATTCTTCCACACAGAACGCAAAAATAATACGCCGGTTAGCGCAATTCCGACAATCCAAAAATCTTGTGTTTTATCCAATTGATAGAACAGAATAAATGCCAATGTGAGCAGCACCCAAATGAATTGTTGGCCTAAGGCATACAATTGCTTGGTATCATTTTTTACCTCAACTTCTAGCTCACCATTGTTGGCTTTTGTTAAGAACGTGTTTAGCTGACCTGGCAATGCTAAGATCGACTTAAACTGACTTTTAACAGCATCCATCAAAATTGATTTGATGTTATCAAAAGTCATCATTTGTGATTTTAGATAGGGCTTAACCACAGAAACCGGATCAAGATCCGGGGCAATTTGGGCCGAAATTCCTCCCACTAAAACCAATGTTCGATTCAATAGCACCCAGTCTTTAGGCACTTGTATGGTCTTAGTAAGTTCTGATATACTTAGTTCTTTAAGCAGGCCTTCAATGCTGGACCCTTTAATATCTTCAATGGTCACATCATTCATTTTGAACCCGCTCATTTCAACCTCGTTGTTTAGAAAGTTGCTAAATGCATCAACAATTTTTTTTGCTACTTTTCTTGCATCTGCAGAATCACCTATAAAACCCATTTTTTGAAGTGAAGACAATACTTTGTCATAATTCTGACTTAAAGCTCCTTGTAACAAAACGGGAATTTCTTTTCTCATTTTATCACTCAGCACCGCCATTGCTCCGAAATCCAACAAAATAATTTCTCCTTGTTTATTGACCAAAACGTTCCCTGGATGCGGATCGGCATGATAAAATCCGTCTTCTAAAATCATCTTGCAAAAAGCCAAAATCAACTTCTTAGAAATTTCTTCTCCGTTTAGATTCCATTCTTTGAGTTGCTCTGTATGTGTAATTTTCACTCCCTCTTCAAATGAAGTGGTGAGTATTTTAGATGAAGAATAGGCCGTATAAACTTTCGGGATGCGAATACCCTCAGTATCTTTCAAGTTTTGAGCAATACTGAGCATAGATTCACGCTCTTTATCAAAATCCAATTCATCCAAAATCATTTTAGAGACTTGCTCATAAACGAAGTCCATTCCATTTACCTGAATGAAACGAGACACCCTTGCAAGCATCTTCTTGATGATTTCTAAATCAGCTTTGGCTAGTGCTTCTATATTTTGATGCTGCACTTTTACGGCAACTTTTTCACCCGATTTTAAGGTTGCTCGATAGACCTGGCCAATGGATGCTGAAGCAATCGGTTGTTCAGGAAAATCTTGGAATAAATCAGATAATGGCTCGCCTAATTCTTTTTCAAGTGTCTGTTTCGTATTTGAAAAAGGGCTTTCGGGAGCATGGTCTTGAAGTGACTCCAACAATTCTCCATAAGCCTTAGGCATCACATTAGACATGATAGAGAGCAATTGTCCAAACTTGATAAACAAGCCTTGAAGCTCAAGAATTCCGTTTTTTAAATCCAAGGCATTTTGGTACTCTACTTTAGCGAGTTTACGTCCGTAGTATTTCTTGCCAAACACCTTCTTACCAAGGTACAGTCTGATGTATCTCCAAATTAGCCGGTTAACCAGCCTAATTGCTTTACGGGTTCTCTTTTTATAAGAGAATGATGGATCCATACTTTATAGACGAATAAGTCGAATAGATGTTTTAATAAAACTATATTATCCTCTAAACTGAAAAAAGAATCAGCTTTGATTTCGAAATTAAAAAATTTTCCTAAAAAATTTGTCTCTACCTCCGAACCTAAATGATGCGCCAATAGCAATGGAATAAGGTCCGGGGACTGCAACTTCACCATAAAAGCCGAACCAATCGGTTGGATAATATCGAACTCCGGCCATTGCCGCATAATATTCTGGACTTGATTCAGAATCTGTATAAAAATTAGGATCACTACTGTTGTTCGAAGTGTTGTATGTCATAAATTGCTGACCAAAACCCCAATATACATCTACTTCTTCAGAAGTGTTTTCGTAGATTGAAAGCATATGAATCATTGCTCTATAATAAATTCCAAATGCTCGGACGGTCTGCGTAGGACTCTCATAATAAGTCTGACCGTTTAATTGATAACTGTAATCCTCAACAGTGAAATGATGGACGTGGTAAACAGATCCTGCACCAAGCGAAAATCTTCTCAGCACTCCCCAATCAACGTTTAATTGCGTTCCAACGGTAAACTTCCAATCTGTTTCATACTCCCTAAAAGGAATTTTGTGATACCATCTCCAAATAGATTGAGTTGCTCCTGCAGAAATTGTCCATTCACCAAATTTATTTTGTGAACGCGCAGAACATACGGACAAAAATAATATTACTAAAATGACATTTTTCATTAGCGTTAGGGTTCAATTACTCCTTTACAAACTCGTCATACTGCTTGATCTTTTTATAGATTAAAGAAACTCGATATTTGCCTGGTGGTAAGCGCGTAATTTCAACTTCATCTGAATCAACTGAATGCCCAGTTATAACAGTTTCGTGATCCATGTTCTCAATCTTATATTCAAACGCTCCTGGATAAGATACTGTCACAAAACTTTGATCCTGTGATAATTCTGCTTCTAACTTTGGGCCAACATTTAAGGTTTCAAATTCTTCTTTTATGCCAATTGTAAAGGATTCTTTTTGAGAGCAACCATTGGAGTCTAACACTTCAATTTCATAAGTGCCGGCTTGAGCGCCTAACAAATTCTCTCTATTCGAAATCTCTTTGCCCTCGCTGTTGTACCATTTATAAACTAACGGTTTAGCCTCCCCCGTTGCGATTAAATCAATAGCGCCGAGATTATTAGCTGTAACATCCAAAACATTTCCTTTAATCGTTACTTTGTCGTTACAATCTATTTCGACAATTTCAGGCACTTCGACTGTATCTATAATTTCTAAAACTACTGCCTCTTCATCCGGGATTTCGGGCGGATCCTTGTCTTTTTTGCATTCTAAACTGGCCCCGTTTAACAAGGACCATTTTAAATCAAAAGTGGTGTGATTACCAGACCAATCATCAATCATTAACACATAATGTTGCCCTTTTTGAACTTGCAATGGAGCAACAAAACCATCTCCTGGCGAATCTTCATATTTGTCGGATGCTGTGGATGATAAACCTGTAATTCCAGTTCTACTATTTTTACCATCTGACGCTGACAATCTCACAGGTTTGTCGTTTGTCCAAACTGGGCATTCATGTGCCGAATAGGGCCCCCAAAGTGCCCAATCAAAGTCCGTATGCGTGTGCGGTTTTATCAGAAACTCAATGGTTCCAGGAGATGCTACTTCAAATTTGTACCAGTTGGATTGATTCTCACCATCATCTCCATAATTCAAAATGATGTTCCAAAAATGTGGGCCTGGTAATTCTTGAACTCCAGCGCCACTTGATTTCGTAGTAATTTCATCATCAGAACACACCTTGATTGCTCCCGCACAATCTTGCGTTGTTTTTTTGGGAGTAGGTCCTGGTGATTTTGAAGTACTCACCGTAAACTCCCAGCCTTTCATTGTTGCCCGGTGTTTAGAATTAACGAATTTTACGGTGATGGCTCCTGACGCATTTTCTGCGCTTGCGGTAAGAACTTCCCCTATTTTAAAGTTGTTTTTACTGGAGCCCGAATGGACACTGATGTATTTTATAATTGGTGCTCCTGAATGATTACCGTCAAAAAAGTACATTCGACAATCAGAGTTTACTTCAAACATTTCACAGGTTAATGAAATATATTCTCCTTTTTTATCCGGGTAAAACGTTACTAGAGAATTGGTCCCTCCCGTATAGTTGGCCTCAGATCCACCATCATCTAAATAGGAATATGTTTTTCCAGATTTTATGGTGGTAATTGCGTCTGTTTTTCCTGTCGGGTGGATTATTGTCTGAGCGAATGAATTTGTGACGATAAAAATCATCAAAAGTGAACTAATCTTCATGTGTAAGCATCTTATTGCTTTAAAGATAACAGCTTCTGGTTAAAAAAGTCTGGGCAGGCCTATTGATTTTATTTTTCGTGGGTATTGGTTCATTAATCGAGCTTTACTCCTCAAACCATGAAGCATACACGCGATAGTTTTTGGCGATTCGCATCACCTCACCTTTAAACATTTCAGGAGATAAGTCTTTCACTTTTCTGGCTGGCACACCTGCCCAGATTGAGCCCGATTCAACTTTAGTTCCCTCCAACAGAACAGCTCCTGCAGCAATGATGCAATTCTCTTCAATAACACAGTTGTCCATAACAATTGAGCCCATGCCAATCAGCACATTGTCAGCAACAGTACATCCATGAACCAATGCGTTGTGGCCCACAGAAACATTGTTTCCAAGCTGCGTTTTGGTCTTTTCAAAAGTGCAATGAATGACCGCACCATCTTGAATGTTTACATTATCTCCAAATGATATCGTGTTTACATCACCTCGTATAACAGCATTGAACCATATAGAATCAGCAAAAGTACAGGAAAGACCAGCTACTACACCTGCCGCCATCGTGGCATGATCTTGGTCGAAGAACCACGCAAGATCGAAGGCGCAATCCGCTGCCCCTATCACAGCTGGTGTTATTCCACCGAAGGCAAACTGGTCAGCACACCCCATGTCGGCGGACCGGGGCACAACACCCACGCCGATATCGACCGATCCCTTTT
>JAUHXX010000098.1 GCA_030426825.1 Bacteroidia bacterium
CAATATAAACTGGCAGCTTAGCGAAGAAGAACAAGTCAAACTTAAGCTAGATTGGGCCAAAAAAGTGGTTAAAAAAAGTGATTTGGTTGAAAAAATTCTCAACGAAAGATACGCCAATTAGATTTTAGTCGGTCGAATTTAATTTAGCGATTTTTTAATTCTTCAATCGTCTTGATAAAGTCTTTATTTACCTGTTCCGCTTGTTGATAAACCCCTTGCTTCACACGAATTTGACCTTTTGATATGGTCGCCAAATTCATGGCACTGTCGGCGCTAAAAACTATTGTTGACGATAAATTTTGTAATGATGTAGTGGCCAATAATGGATGTTCAGCATTGTAGACTATGGCGTCAAAAAAGTCCCCAACTTTAAAGTATTCCTGATCAAAATTGTTCATAGCTTTTCTTCCTGACTTCAAGGCCATATCAATAGCATATGCACCACCATCACCTTGATTTTTAGAATAAAAGGTATTTCGTTTATGACTAATCAAACGTTGTCCATAATCAAGAATTCTAAGTTCTTCTAAGGGATTCAAACCTACATGCGAATCTGTTCCAATTGACCAGCTTCCTCCTTCCTCTTGGAATTGTTTCAATGGAAAAATTCCATCCCCTAAATTCCCTTCAGTAGATGGACACAACACCACATTGGCTTTTGAAAGGGCCAACCATTTAGTTTCATCCGTTGTCAAATGAGTCGCATGAACCAAATGAAAACGGTCATTCATTTCAATATTGTCCAACATCCATTCTACCGGTCTTTTTCCTAAATATGCCAATGAATCTTCAATTTCTTTCAATTGTTCCGATACATGAATGTGAAAAGGAACAGTTTGGTCGCCATTTTTAGCCAATTCTGCTATCAATTCAGGCTCCACACCACGCATGGAATGAATTCCTAAGGCGACATTGGCATGCTCATAATATTGGCAGGCATTTCTGCTTGCCTCAAACAATCTTATATAGGCATCCATTCCATCCGAAATAAATCGTTTTTGTCCTTCTTTTGGTTCTTGACCAAATCCACCTTTTTGATAAAAAATTGGAATCAATGTAATGCCTATACCTACAGATTTAGCTGCAGCAATTAAGCGTTCTCCCATCTCACTTAATGAACCGTAAGCATTTCCGTTTTTATCATGATGCACATAATGAAATTCAGCAACATGTGTATATCCGTGCCTTAGCATTTCTGCATAAAGCATTTGAGCAATTTTTTCTAAATTATCTGGAGAAATACTTAATGCCAACGCATACATAGCATCCCTCCAAGACCAAAAATCATCCGGATTTTTACCTGTTGAATGCACCTCTGCTAAACCAGCCATAGCGTACTGAAAAGCGTGTGAATGCGCATTTTGAAATCCTGGAATTGCGAAGCCATTCAACTGTTCAGTATTCGCTAAAACTTGGCCATCTATACTCGTGATTTTACCTGAATTATCTACGTGAACAGTTTTGTTCGCTTGCCAACCCTCATTGGTCAACAATCCTTTAAAATGGAATGATTTCATAATTCTCAAATATGGGATAAATTTAAAAAATAAGGTGGCAAGCCAAGCTTTTATCCATGATTAAACTCTTGGAAATTTTATCTTTGTTGTATGAAAATAAGTGAAATAACTGATTATTTAGAAAGCATTGCTCCTCTCTCAAGTCAAGAGAGTTACGATAATTGTGGATTTATTACCGGGAATAAGAACTGGGATTTAAAAAAAACACTCATTTCACTTGATTGCACCGAGGCAGTTGTTGAAGAAGCAATTCGTGAAGGATGTAATCTCATAATTGCTCATCACCCAATTGTATTTAGCGGATTAAAGAAAATCACAGGTAAAAACTATGTGGAGCGCACCTTAATTAAAGCAATTAAAAACGATATCGCGATCTACGCTATCCACACTAACTTGGACAATTACCAAAATGGTGTCAATAAGAGAATTGCGGATCTACTTAACATTAACAACCCAAAAGTGTTGAGTCCAAAGAAAAATACACTTCAAAAATTAATCACTTTCGTTCCAATTGATAAAGCCGATCAAGTTAGAAACGCTTTGTTCGCTGCAGGAGCAGGAAATATTGGTAATTATTCTGAGGTTAGTTTTAACGCTAAAGGCACAGGCACTTACATAGGAAATGAAAATTCAAATCCTGCTTACGGGACAAAAGGAGAGTTAAATCAAGAACCTGAGGTAAAAATTGAAGTGCTTGTTTCCAGTCACACTTCTAGCTCAGTGGTAAAAGCACTGATAAATGCTCACCCTTACGAAGAGGTGGCTTATGACATTTTTAAACTTGAAAATAAGAATGATTCTGAAGGATCAGGGATGTTTGGGGAACTTTCCAAGCCCATGCAAATAGAAGATTTTCTGGCTGAGATTAAGACCACTTTCAAATGCGGTGTAATTCGGCATACTGATTTGGTTAATCAGCAAATAAAAAGAGTGGCCTGGTGTGGAGGATCAGGAAGTTTTCTACTTCCAGCGGCAAAGTCAGTAAAAGCTGATATTTTTATCACTGGAGACTTTAAATATCATGAATTTTTTGATGCTGAAAATGAGATCATTATCGCAGATATTGGACATTATGAAAGTGAACAATTCACAATTGAGCTAATTGCTGATCTTATCACAAAAAAAATTCCTACATTTGCACCTTGCTTAAGCAGAATTAATACCAATCCGGTAAAATACTTTTGAGAAAATGGCGAAGAAAAAAGCTACTGAGAACACAATCGAAGATAAGCTAAACAGCTTACATAACTTACAATCAATCGATTCCAAAATTGACAAGATTAGAACTATTAGAGGAGAACTACCTTTAGAAGTTCAAGATTTAGAAGATGAGATTCTTGGTCTTAAGACTCGATTAGATAAATTAAATGAAGAGAAGGATGCTCTTGATCAATTAATTTCTGATAGAAAGAACATGATTAAAGAGTCTAAAGCGGCGATTAAAAAATACACCGAGCAACAAAAGAACGTTAGAAATAACAGAGAATTTGATTCTATCTCTAAGGAAATTGAATTTCAAGAATTAGAAATGGAATTGTCTGAGAAAAAAATTAACGAAGCTAAAGCCAATATTGAGCACAAAGCTGAAGTTTTAGAAGCTGCTAAAGAAAAATTAGATGAGCGTCAAAAAGACTTAGACATCAAACAAAAAGAATTACAAGAAATTTCTGCTGAGACTGAAAAGGACGAGCAAAAATTGATTAAAGAATCTGAAAAAGCAAAAAAATCAATCGAAGAAAGATTGGTAGTAGCTTATGAAAGATTAAGAAACAATTCGAGAAACGGTTTAGCTGTTGTCTCTATTGAAAGAAATTCATGCGGAGGTTGTTTCAATCAAATTCCACCACAAAGACAAATTGATATTCAAGCAAGAAAAAAGATTATCGTTTGTGAGCATTGTGGAAGAATTTTAGTTGAGCCACCAGCGGACGCAAAAAAGAAGTAATTATTTACTTTATCAAATTATACATTGAAGCCATTCAGCCTTGCGCAGAATGGCTTTTTTGATTTTCAACATTTGGCTTGTGGAGAACTTTGAACTAATTCTCTGATTAAAAAATCGAAAACTGTATATTTGAAAAAAAACAAATTCATGGGATTATTAGACGGAAAAGTAGCAATTATAACAGGTGCCTCAAGAGGAATCGGTAAATCAATTGCTGAACAATTCATTAAAGAAGGTGCAACTGTAGCATTTACTTATTTATCTTCTGAAGAAAAAGCAAAAGCCTTAGAGGCCGAATTAACTTCAGCAGGAGGAACAGCAAAAGGGTTTAAATCAAATGCATCAGAATTTGATGCTGCTCAACAACTGGCAGATGCAGTAATTGAAGAATTTGGTCAAATTGATATTCTCGTGAATAACGCAGGAATTACGAAAGATAATTTACTAATGAGAATGGGTGAACAAGATTGGGATGATGTTATCAATATCAACCTTAAATCTGCATTCAACCTTACTAAAGCTGTATTAAGACCAATGCTTAAAGCAAGACAAGGATCTATCATTAACATGAGTTCTGTTGTTGGTGTATCTGGAAATCCAGGACAAGCAAACTATGCCGCTTCTAAGGCGGGAATGATTGGATTTACTAAATCAGTGGCCCAAGAATTAGGATCAAGAAATATCAGATGTAATGCTATCGCTCCAGGATTCATTGAAACTGAGATGACTGCTACTTTGGATGAAAAAGTAGTACAAGGATGGAGAGACGGTATTCCAATGAAACGAGGAGGAACTCCTGAAGATGTAGCTAAAGTTACTGTATTCTTAGGTTCTGATTTATCTTCTTATGTAACTGGACAAACTATAAATGTTTGCGGTGGAATGTTAACTTAACATCCATTCAAAAAAAATTATAATGGGTCTTGACTTTTCGTCATGACCCATTTTTTTTGAACTACACTTTTAATTGAATATCAATCTATTAGCAACTCAAATTTGTTTATCGATAAAAACTGTCGATTCGTCAATTTATTATGCATGCATATCTTATTTCTATTGACTTGGCATAGCTCTTGCTATACATTTACCAAAAAAAACTATAAATGAACCAAGTCAATTGTAAAATATCAAGAGTAACTAAAAAGGATAGTGATATCTTATTTATAGATATCGATAAAAACAAATCTTTTGAGGTTCGGGATTTTATAGAATTAAAAATGGCGGCGCGAAAATTAGGGGCTGGCCAAAAATTTTATAATCTCATCAATGTGGGAGAATTTACACTCCCAAATAAAGCTGCAAGAGAAGCATCATCAAGCGAAAAAGGCTGTGAATATAAAATAGCAGATGCTTTTGTTGTAAAAACCATGGCGCAACGAATTATGGCCAACATGATGATTAAAATCAATATACCGGCTGTTCCAACAAAAGTGTTTTCAACAATCAAAGACGCAGAAAACTGGATCAAACAATTAAAGAATCAAGCAATAATTTCTGCGTAATAACAAAACAAATCTAAATTAAGGCTGATCAATTTCTTGGTCAGCCTTTTTTGAACCTTTTCGATTTTAAGAAGTATAAATAGTAGATTATGAAAAATCTGGTATTCATATTAAGCGTATTTCTAATCTTTGTTTCATGTCATTCAGAAGACTTTTCTGAAGATGAAAAAAGTCAGGCAAAATATACGTACAGTTTAAATGGTTGGGAAAATTTAGGTTCTCAAACTCTCGTATTAATAGACGCTTCCAATCCTTCAAAATTGGAACAGGATATTAAATTTAAAATTGAAGTAATCAATAAAGCTGGTGAACGCTTTACTAAAGACACCACTATCCATTTCAAAAAGAAAGACAAAAAAATTGACTTTCAACTACTTGTAGAAACCTCTGGAGAAATCGAAAAAGTAGTGGTTAAAGCCTTTGATTAATCTTCATCATCAATCGGTGGCTCATGCAATTTATCCATAGATTTTGCAACTACCATTGAGACCGTTGCATCACCAGTCACATTTATGGTGGTCCTTAACATGTCCAATGGCCTATCAACTGCAAATATTAACGTTAAACCTATTGCTATTTGTTCTGGAGAAAATTTACCAACCGCCTGTAGCACAATCACCAACATTACCATCCCAGCACCAGGTACGGCAGCCGAACCAATTGAAGCCATTAAAGCCGTTAGTATTATAGTCAATTGATCTGCAAATGTTAAATCTACCATTAAGGCTTGGGCAATAAATACTGCTGCAACTGCCTGATACAATGAGGTACCATCCATATTTATAGTAGCCCCAACAGGTAATACAAAACTTGACACTTCTTTATCAACACCAATATGCTCCTCTACTCTTTCCATTGTTACCGGTAAAGTGGCTGCGCTACTAGATGTTGTGAACGCAAGTAATTGCGCTGGGGCCAGTTTCTTTAAAAACCAAATTGGATTTCTTTTGGTGTAAATTGAAACCACAAGTACATAAAAAACAATCATCAATAACAAGCCAATAACAACAGTCATAGAATACCACAACAAGGCCTGCAATACCTCAACACTTTCTGATGTAACAACTACTGTAGCTAATAAAGCAAAAACAGCCAAAGGCGCGCCAATCATGATTAAGTCAACCATTTTTAAAACAACGTCATTTAAACCGTCAAAAAAATCTTTAATCGGCCTTGCTTTCTCTTCTGGTATCATCAGCATTGAAATCCCGAAAAATATTACGAAGAAGATCACTTTTAACATAGAACCGTTATCGCTTAAAGCACTGAACAAGTTTGATGGAACCATGTCTTCTAAAAAGGATAAAGGACCTGCATTTGAAGTCGCCTCAGCCGTTTGCATTTTCTGAGTGATGCTTTCGTTGCCACCATAGGACTCAGTCATTTTGCTGATAGTCTCTTCAGAAATGCCATCACCAGGCTGGATGATATTCACCAGTGTCAAACCAATAGTTATAGCAACGATCGTAGTTCCAATGTAAATCAATATCGAACGTCCACCAATTTTTGCAAATTTTGAAATGTCTTTCAGATCCAAGATCCCCTTCAACAGTGAAGCTACAATTAAAGGAATTGCAATCAGCTTAAGAAGATTCACAAAAATTGTCCCCCAAGGTTTTACCCAATCAATAATAATATCTTTACCACCCTCAAATTGGGTCATCCCCAAACCAAAGACAACACCGATTAACATTCCTATTAAGATTTTAAGATGGAGCGGAAATTTTTTCTTCTTACTATTCATGTCCTTAAAATTAGCCAGTTTTTTCAATCAATCCACTTTGAAACCATAAGATTGTTGATATCTAATTGATTTTGAACGAAAAAAAAATATTTAACTGTATTTACACGTGGATTTAGGCTTAAAAACGTAATATTTTAAACGCAAATTAGAACTACTTTATCGAGGAAACACTCCTCTTTATCGACCATATGAAAAACTTCAGCTTTATTTAAACGATTTAGATAAATTCATAAGTAATTGTACAGCAACAATCAATTTTGTTTTTTTTTAAACAAATTGTCGATTGTTGAAAAATATACTTGTTTCAACACATGAGTATGACGTAACTTTGCCGTTTAAACTTTTACTTTTATTAACAAGTGCGTTTGCCCTAGGAAATTCCTTTGGACAAATTACGACCTTCCCTCATATCGAGGATTTTGAGCTTGAGGGAATCGGGAGCACGGCTTGTGCCGGTACCTACCCAATGGTTTCTGCAGGATGGGTGAATGAAACCACCGACACCAAGGATTGGACGTCTGATATTGGAGGTACAACATCATCTTTGACTGGCCCTTCTACAGATTTTAATCCTGGTACTGCCGCAGGACATTATTTATATTTAGAGGCTTCTTCATGTTATGGACAAACGGCTATTTTAACTACACCAGCATTTGATCTTGCACCAGCAAACTTAGGTGGAGCAACTGCTGTTGAAATGGGATTTTCTTACCATATGTATGGTCAAAGTATGGGAACCCTTGAAGTTGAAATAACTAATGATGCAGGTGCCACTTGGACAAATATTGTTCCTCAATTCACTGATGACCAAGATTTATGGCAACATATGACGGTGAATTTAGGTGCTTATACTGGCGACATTGTACAAATGCGATTTATCGGAATTACTGGGACTAACTTCTACAGTGACATGGCGATCGACAATTTCTCAATGAACCTTTTATTCTCAGATGATATCGGAGCAGTTTCTGTTGATTCACCAACTAATCCATTACCAAGTGGATTCCAATTTGTTCAGGCATCTATTACTAACTACGGTGGTAACACAGTTAATAACTGCAACATTAATTGGAGTGTTGATGGTGTTGTTCAACCTGCTTTAGCTTATTCAAATGCAATGGCGCCTGGTCAAACTGACAATAATATCATTTTAGGTACTTACAGTTTCACAAATCAGACTGCAGACATCTGTGTTTGGACTTCAGATCCTAATGGAAATCCTGATACGGATATGTCAAACGATACCATCTGTGAATCTAGATGTATGGGATTAAGTGGTGTTTATTCAATTGGGGGTGCTACTCCTGACTATTTAACATTTACTGAAGCTGCAAACGATTTGGCTTCTTGTGGTATATCAGCACCTGTTGTATTCAATGTTGCTCCTGGAGTTTACAATGAAGGCATTACAATTCCAGTTGTAATTGGTTCTGACGCAACTAACACGATTACATTTGATGGTGGTTCAGCTGCGACAACTTCGATCGTAAACAGTACAAACAATGCAACCATTGCATTATTTGGAACAGATTATATCACCTTTACAAATCTAACTGTTCAAAACACGTTAACCACTGATGCATGGGGATTCTATTTAGCTGACACCGCGGATTTCGTTACAATATCTAATTGTAATATTCTAATGGATGAGTCTACTTTATTAGTTGATGTAGCTGGTATCATGTCTTCTGGAGACATTTTGAATGATTTGACTGAATCAAACGGATGTAACAACTTGGTTATTGACGGATGTCTAATCAGAGGTGGTGAAAAAGGAATTTCAATGGAAGGTCTTACTACATTTGCTGATTGGATGGACGGTTTAACAATCACCAATAATGAAATCTATATGGTAGATGACTATCCAATATACTTAGACAATCAAAGAAACTTGAACATTTCTGGAAACATTATCGACTCAATCCAGAATGTTGGTGGAGATGGACCTTACATGTTTGACATTGTTGATTTCACCTTCGAAAACAACGTAGTAAATGCACCTGACTATGGATGGTATATTTCTGACGGTAACTTCAACGGAGATGGAGCTCCAACTGGGACTTCAACTTTTATTAACAATATGATTTCGAGTTCATCAGATAGAGCAGTTTACTTCCTAGATGTAGAACAAACGAATTTCTGGCACAACTCTCTATACAATGAGGGAACTGGTGGTGGAGCATTAGTTATTGACAACCCTTTCAATATGGATATCAGAAACAATGCTTTCGTTTCGGATGCTGACTATGCAATTGAAGCATTAGATGATTTGACTACAGGTTCTAACACGGTTGACTATAATTCATATTGGTCAAACAGTGCAACTTTCTTTGTATATGAAGCAGGTGCGATATCAGATTTGGCTACATGGCAAACAAATCAGCCTACGTTAAACATCAATTCTGTTAATGAAGATCCAGTTTATGTTTCTTCGACCGATTTACATGCTGTATCAATCACTTTTGATGATTTAGGTGATAATTCTTTAGGTATCCTAACAGATATTGATGGTGAAGCAAGACCTATGGGTGTGAATGTTGATATTGGTGCTGATGAATACACACCATTAACAAAAGACGCTTCTTTGGTTATGTTCTTATCTCCTACATCTACAGCTTGTGGAGAAAGTACAGCTGATGTCTCAGTAATCATTACGAATTTCGCCGATACAATCTTCACCTTACCCGTTACAGTTGAAGTTACTGGAGCAGTTACTCAAACTTTAAATGCCACTTACAATGACACTTTATTGTTCAATGATATTGATACGCTGTTCATGGGAACTATAAACACTTACAATGGAGGAACTGTTAACTTCGAAGCCTATACTGTCTACCCTGGTGAACAAAACACATCAAATGACACCATTTTATACAGTGCGGATTATGTTCCATTTGAACCTGTTGTGGGTGGGGCTATACCAACTTGTGGAGCTGACACGGCTTATGTTTGGGCTGACACTACATACACAAGTGCATATACTTGGTGGGACTCGCCAACTGGAGGAAACATGGTAAATTCAGGTTTCGATTATTGGATCCCTTCTGTGACCACACAGGACACTTATTATATTGAATATGTTGGCGGTGCAGATCAGTACAATTTTATTCAAACCACCTTTGCAGGAGGAAATGGATGTGGCGGTGGAAACATGTTTGACGTTGAAGCAGTTTCAGGAGACACAATAAGCGGGTTTAAATTAAACCTGAATAATGCAGCAGGTACAATGTCAACGGTGAACGTTTACTATAAAACAGGAACTTATATTGGTTCTGAGCTTAATTCTGCAGCTTGGACACTTGAAGGAAGTTATATAGTTGAATCTAATGGAAGTGGTAATCCATCTGAATTATTTAGTTTAAATAATGGAATTATCATACCTTCAGGAAATCAAGTAATTGGTGTGTATGTTGAATTTGATGCAAGCTATACTAATGGCTTGAACACGTATACTAATGGAAATGTGACGGTTAACACTGGTTCAGGTTTATGTTCTCCATTCGGTGGAAATAATCCATCCCGATCTTTTAACGGTGATATACATTTCGGCTATGATAAATGTTCTTCATTCAGAACCCCTGTGCAATCTAACACAACTCCAGAAGCGGACGTTAATTTAGGAAATGACATTGTAGAATGTGAACAAAATGGAGCAACCGTTTTATCAACTTCCATCTCATTGACAAATTATATGTGGGAGCCTTCAGGAAATACTGGAGCAACTGAAACAATTACTGCTAGTGGACAGTATATTGTAACCGCTACAGATGGAGCTGGATGTACAAGCAGTGATACTGTTTTAGTAATTTACCAAGATTGTGCATCAATTGATGAAATCAATAATGGTATCGAAACTATGATAGTATACCCTAACCCGAACAACGGTTTATTTAACATTCAATTACAAGCGCAAGCAGGTGTTGAAATTAAATCAATCGAAGTGAGATCATTAGATGGCAAATTAATTGAAAGTGCGCAATTGAATAATGCGAATGGATTAATCAAAACAACTTTTGATTTAACGAACCAATCAACCGGAGTTTATTTAATCAATGTTTTAACTTCAGAGGGAACTTCTGTAGAGAAAATTACGATTCACTAAACACTCATAATTAAATCTAAAGCCTGGCTCTTAACTGAGTCAGGCTTTTTTTTTGCATTAAATTTTCAATAGATTGAATCCAGAAGTAAGATTACTGCTAAGTGTCCCCTAACCCACACAATATGAGATCTTACTGGGAAACTAGGTGAATGAATTTAGAAGATGGTATTTATCCTTTGATTAGAAGATACGACCATTCCATTATAATGTCAATCAAAATAAATTCTACAGAGAGTTCAGTTGTTGATTCCATCCTACAGTCTATAAATTGCATTCTCTCACATTCTATCCAAATCCTGCGAATAATAGCATAAAAGTATAGGACATTTCAATTGA
>JAUHXX010000099.1 GCA_030426825.1 Bacteroidia bacterium
ACAAGGTGCAATGATTAATGCATGCGGAACAGCTTCTGCACCAATTGTATTTACACCAGTTGCTGACAATCCTGCTCCAGGAGCATGGGGAGGAATCATCTTAAACGGTTATGCTGAAATTAACGTTGGCGCTACTGCTGAGGGTGAAGGAAACACAGGAACTTATGGTGGAACAGATAACACTGACAACTCAGGAACCATGTGTTATGTAAGAGTTGAATATGCTGGTAAATTATTATCTACTGACAACGAATTAAATGGATTTTCTTTTAACGGTGTTGGATCAGGAACAACCTTGCACCACTTACAAGCCTACAGAGGAAATGATGATGGCTTTGAGTTTTTTGGTGGAGCAGCAAACTTATCTTACGCGGTTTCAACAGGAAATGGTGATGATTCATTCGATTGGACTCATGGTTGGATAGGAACTGGTGAAAACTGGATCGTTGAACAAGACCCTTCATTAGGAGATAGAGGAATTGAGGCTGACAACAATGGTTCTAACAATGCTGCAACACCAATGTCTTACCCAACTATTTCTAAACTTTCAATTTACGGAAGAGGTGTTTCTGCTGGCAAAGATGCCATCAAATTAAGAGAAGGTACGGCTGTGAACTTAGACAACGTATATATTCAGGATGCGAAAGATGGAATTGATATTCAACATGACGTTACCGTTGCGAATGTAACTGCTGGAAATTTCCAAGTGACAAACGTAACAACATCTAATGTAACCAATGATTGGGTCGTTGCTGCAACTGTTGGAACAGACAGCACAAATGCTGCTAACTTAGGATCAACTGCAGTTAACGGAAACGGAGTTGGAGCTGATTCAGGATGGACTTCAGGATGGACAAGAGATTTATAATCCTTGTTTAAAAATATAAAAGCCTGTCTCTCGAAAAGAGACAGGCTTTTTTTATGCGATTAATTAAGCTTCGTATTTATACCCAACTCCTTTTATTGTATGGATATGTTCTTCTCCTAATTTTTTTCGGAGTTTTCTGATGTGAACATCAATAGTTCGGTCTCCAACCACTACTTCTGTTCCCCAAACCTTATTCATAATTTCATCTCTGTGAAACACCTTTTCAGGTTTTGACATGATAAGGGCCAATAATTCAAACTCTTTTCGTGGTAATTTAACGGGCTGACCATCCTTAAATACTTTGTACTTTTCTCTATCCAAAACAATGCCTGAATGACTTTCAGAACTTGAAGTTGTATCTTCAGATTGAACATCTGATTGTCTTCTTAAGAGTGCATGGATTCGGCTAACCAAAACTTTTGGCTTAATGGGCTTCGTGATATAATCATCAGCACCTGCATCAAAACCTGCAATTTGGGAGTAATCTTCTCCCCTAGCGGTTAAAAAACAAATCATGGTGTTTTTAAGCGAGTCATGCGTTTTAATCTTCTCACAAGTTTCAATGCCATCCATATCCGGCATCATCACATCCAATAAAATTAAATCTGGATTAAATTTCAAGGCGAGTTCAATACCCAGCTGCCCGTTTTCAGCCTCCGCAATAGTAAATCCTTCTTTTTCAAGATTATACTTTAACAAGACACGAATATCTTGTTCATCATCAATAATTAGGATTGATTTGTTCATGCTTCTAAAATTCTAAATTAAGAATTTCTAGAACATATAGAGCACATAGCCGAGAATTGCTCCTCCGACTATTAAATAAATAGGATTAGATTTTTTTACACCAAAAGTATAGGCAAGCGCCACACCCAAAATTACGATAGATTGCCAATCTACGATAGCTGTTTGCGTCAAATAAATCAAAGCTGAAACCATTATTGCAACTGCTCCGACATTTACACAATCAAGGAAATAGCCTAAAATTTTTGATTTTCGCATCTTAGGAACTAAAGGCTTTAATATCAATACGAACAAAAAAGACGGTAAAAACATACCCGCCGTAGCAGCAAGTGCTCCGCCCAATCCCGTCATTTGATAACCGATAAAAGTTGCCGTTGATAAAACCGGTCCAGGTGTCATTTGTCCAACCGCAATAGCATGATTTAATTGTTCTGCAGTCAACAAACCTGGTTCAACCAGTTCCACTTTCAAATAGGCCACCAAAACCATCCCACTTCCGTATAAAATTGACCCGACTTTTAGAAAAGACCAAAATACTTTAGCTGTTGTAACAGTTGCTATTACAGGTGAGGATGTTTGTAATAAAATAAGTGGCAAAACTGCTTTACTTGGTCCTCCTATTTTATGTTTAGAATAAAAATATAGGGTTCCTAAGGCACCGGCCATAAGCAAAGCATAAATTTCGCTTAAACCAAAAAGGGTTCCGGCTAAGGCCAAAACACCAAGCACTCCCAATTCCCAATTTTTTAGTGCTTTTTTACCTAATTTGATAACCGCGACTAGAATGATTGCAATAACAACAGCTTGAATTCCATTAAAAAAAGGTTTGATTCCTTCTAAATGCCCATACTCGGCATATACCCAACCAAAAATTCCCGTTATGATGATGGCAGGAACAATAAAACAAATTCCTGCCACAAACAAGCCTTTCCACCCTGCTCGTTCATGACCACAATGCATAGTCATCTCAGTTGAATTGGGCCCAGGAACCAAATTAGTGGCCCCAATTAAATCAAGAAAATATTGTTTAGTCATCCATTTTCGTTTGGTGACCACCTCCTCTTCCATCATTGCAATATGAGCAGCGGGTCCCCCAAACGCAAAGCAGCCAAGTTTAAAAAAAACCTTGGCCACCTCTGATAATGTTCCTTTTTTATTCTCTTCCAAATTCCTTGTTTTTGACAAAAATAACTGGCTATTGGTTCATTAGATTATTTACCAATATTATCAAATTGTTAAAAGTGCAAATCCATCTGGATACGATAAAACAAATTATCTGTCGCTCCTTGATCAGGTGCTGTTGACCCGTAAACGTATCGTTGTCTATAATTTATATCTGTTTGAACCTTCAACTTATGACCTACAAAATATTTTGATAAACAAATTCCGTACTCATTTTCATTAGCAGACACTCCAAAGTCAGGACGGATATTTGTCATCCTTAAAGCAACCTCATAATTATTTTTAAACGCATATCCAGCTTGAACATTCAACCCTTCTCCAGTATACATAGTTCCAACAACATTTGACGAGTCGTCATAAACATTGTAATCTCCATCTGCCGTTTGCTTATTAGCATACTCGGCCATCACAGAAAAACCTTTGTATTTAAACATTAAATCAACAAATAAAGTTTGCAGCGTTTTACCATGGTATTCTCCATTGGCATCTTGAATAAAAGATCCTAACTGGCCTCTTTCTCTAATTGAATTAACGTTGATATCATAAGAAGCTCCTATTGAAAGTTTTGGTTTCTCCTCTCTTTTCAAATCTGCACCTACATAATCACCTTTTGAAGCAAATTTTCCGAATGGCATCATTTCTACTCTAAAAGTATAATCAAATCCACCATTAAATCCACCTGTGATATCTCTACCTTCACCTTGCGTTAAACAGGCCCATTCTTTGATATAAAACTGTTTTCCTAAAGTCATGTGATGTGTCAACTGTAATCCCATATCACGGTCTATATTAAATCGACTATTAACTCTTGATCGATCTACAAACTGAAGGTTACCTGAAGAAATTACACGCTCTCTGTTACCAGGTAACTTGCCCTGTCCAATTTTCAATGAGAAGTTACCTGCGAAGTTCCAATCGGCCCATGCATCTAAAATTACTCTTGCAACATTTCTGTGTTGTGGAGTATTTCCACCACTAATATCTCTATTAGAAAGTCCTAGCTCCATTTTCCATTTCAACTTAGGTGTAAAGGCATAACCGTTAAATTTAAGTCGTGCTCGTCTCACCAAAAAATTGGCATCATAATTTTCTATCTGACCTAAGTCATCATTGGTCACATCCCATTCGTTGGAGAATAAATTTTGAAAACGCATTCCGAATTTCATATAGAAACTTGAATCTGCTCCATAAATATTTAACCCTTTACCAAACTTATAAGCTGAGACTTGAGCGATAGAGGCTGTTGAAATAAAAATTAATAAACTGATTGCAACTATTTTCTTCATGAGATTTATTTTTTTCTGTTTTAAATCTGGCACAAAGAAAGAGCATAATTAACATTCGATTTATATTGGAAGGCGATTCATAATGATTTGATAACATTAAATATAAATTAGCATAACATGGCTAAATCTTATAAATCAGGCCTTTCAGAATAAAAAAATTCTTGAAATTTCTGATGAGATCTTGGACTGTTAACATTTCAACGAATTTTGATAACGTAAGCTTAACATTGAAACTTCCAATTAGGTTGATTGATGGTCTACTTTTGTAGCGTAAAATTATACCTTATAAAATGAAAAAATTAAGCGCATTATTAGGATTTATCTTCTTGTTAGGAGGAGTGTTAAATGCTCAGATCAATCCAGATTCAGTCAACATAGAATCAATTTCGCTAGAAGCTCAAACTTTATCAATTGAGGGATTTGAATTTGAGTTCAAGAATGATAAAGACTCTTTAACCCTAGTTCCTTTTGAAACTGGAAAACTGACCTTAAGGTGGACAGCCATTAAAGGTGCTGGTGAATCAGCTATTTTAAGTTACCGTCAATTAGGAACTGATCAATGGCTGAGTCAAAAAATTGATGTTGCTAAGGGCGAGCTGCAACTAAAGGATATTGAGGAAAATCACATTTTTGAATTTAACGTATACGCGGCTGATGAAAATTCTAGCAAATTTGCTGAAAGTGGATCTAATCATTTTAACTCATTAAGCGAATCTATTTTCAAAAATCATTCTTCAAAAGGTAAAGAAGAAGCTGCTGATTTAATGTTTGCTATTGAGCACAATAAATTAGTTGAAATCCTTTCAATTTACCCTGATGCATCTTTCTCAGTAAAGTACAACACAAAAATTGGGGAAAAGCAAAATAAAGCTGACAAAGCTAAAGCTCCATGGGTACAAGAAGATGGAATTTCGATAAATAGCGTTAAACATAAATTATCAGATTTAGTAGGTGGAGAAAACTATGTGTATAAAGTTGGATTAAATCTTGGTGAAACGACAGTTTGGTCTCCTAAAGGCAAAGTAAAAACTGAAAGAGCTTGGGGTATCTTTAAACTTCTCGTGTTAATCGGGGCCTTAGGGATGTTCATTTTCGGTATGAAAATCATGTCAGAAGGTCTTCAAAAAGCTGCAGGTTCAAGATTGAGAAATATGTTAGGATCTATCACTTCTAACAGAGTTAAAGGTGTATTTACAGGATTCGGTATTACTTCTATTGTTCAATCTTCATCTGTTACCACGGTAATGACAGTGAGTTTTGTAAATGCTGGACTAATGACCTTACGTCAGTCAGCTGGAGTAATGATGGGAGCCAATATTGGAACGACAATCACAGCATGGTTGATCCTTTTATTTGGGTTCAAAGTAAGTTTAGCTTCTTATGCTTTAATCTTCATTGCTTTTGGTGCACCAATGTTATTTTTCTCCAAAGGAAAAGCAAAAATGTGGGCCTCTGTAATTATTGGTTTCGCGTTACTATTTATGGGACTTGGGGAATTGAAACATGCAGTACCTTCTTTAGGAGCTGACTCGTCAATCGTTCAGTTTTTTATTGATTTTAAAGATGTTTGGTACGGACCATTAATGTTCGTTATTCTAGGTGCATTGGTAACAGTAGTGATTCAATCGTCATCTGCAGCAATGGCTTTGACCATGACAATGGTTGCAGGAGGAGTTATTCCTTTTGAAGTTGCATCCGCAATGATTTTGGGTGAAAATATCGGGACAACAATTACAGCTGAGTTAGCTTCATTAATTGGAAACGTTCACGCGAAGCGTTCTGCTAGAATTCACTCCTTATTCAATATTATCGGTGTTGGTTGGGCTATTTTATTATTCCCATTCATTTTGAAGGGAATCGCTGCCATTATAGATGGCGATCCGTACACAGATGGAAACGCTGCCAACTTAGGAATCGCAATATTCCACTCGGCGTTCAACTTAATGAACGTATTAATCTTAATCTGGTTTGTGCCATGGTTGGTTAGAGTAGCGGAAAAAACTGTGAAGTCAAAAGGTGGTGCTGATGAAGAATTTCACCTAGATTATATCGGTACTGGAATTATGGGTACTCCTGATTTATCGATCCTTGAAGCTAAAAAAGAAGTAGCTAAGTTCGGTGAATTGACAGGACGTATGTCAACATTTGCACAAGACTTGTTGAAAGAACAAAACAAAAAAGCGAAAGTCAAATTGCATGATAAAATGGCCAAATATGAAGAGATCACGGATAGAGTTGAGATTGAGGTAGCGAATTACTTAGCGAAAGTATCGGAAGGAGAAATGTCTGAAGAAACTTCGATTAGAGTAAGATCAATGAATGCAATTGTAAATGACTTAGAAAGAATTGGAGACATCTTTTATCAAGTATCTAAAGCAATTGAAAGAAAAGATGAGCAAAAAATCTATTTCTTACCTGAGCAAAGAGCCAGCTTAATGGACATGTTCAAATTAGTGGATGAGGCCTTTGTTACCATGACTGAAAACTTAAATGCTGATTGGGATGGAGTAACGATAGATAAAGCCGCAGAGATTGAAAACAAGATTAACAAGAAAAGAGATGCAATGCGTAAAGAACATCTTCAAAATCTTGGTAAAAAAGATTTCAATATGGAAAGCGGAATGGTGTTTAGCAACATGTTCTCATCATGTGAGAAAGTTGGTGATCACATCATCAATGTAACAGAAGCGATAGTTGGAAAAATCAACTAAGCTTAATTAAGATAAGTTGAGGCCGTTTGATTCAATCAGGCGGCCTTTTTTTGTATTAAAGAATTGAGTACGACTGCTATAATTGCTCCCGTAATTGGAGCAATAATATATACGAATAACCAACCCATACCAGAAAAAGTAATCTTGACATCCCAACCAAATACTGTACTCAGTAACCTTGGTGAAAAATCTCTTGCCGGATTAAAACCAGCCTGGGTATAAGGGGCAATAAAATAGATTAACACAGCTAGCAAAACGCCAATTAACAGAGGATTAAGTATTTTCTTGTATTTCAATTTTAAACCGATAATCAATAATATACCAAACATTAATAAAAAGGTTCCTAAAGCCTCAAAAGCAAAAGCCTCGGCTAAACTTAAGTCTTTCAAATTGTGATTTCCGGGATTTGGAAAATACTCACCAAACATCATTGCCGATTGAATATCTTTGGTCACGAAATAAGATTCAAAACAAAAATAAAGCGCTAATGCTGCGATAAAAGCTCCAGCAAATTGACCCGATAAATAAGCTGGTAGTTGATTCAATTTTAATTCTTTTTTGAATAAAAAGCCCAAACTCACTGCTGGATTTAAATGCGCATGTGAAAGAGCCATAGAACTGTAAATGGCTAACGCAACCCCAACACCCCAAATAATAGCAATTTGCCACAATACAAGAGGGTCAATAAAAATTGCCCAGCCAACTGAGCCGCAGCCGATAAAAACAAGAACAAAAGTTCCAATGAGTTCTCCTAAAAATCCTTTCATTATCAATTCATCTAATAGATTGCAATATTACGATAAAAAAAGAATTTCATTAAAATGTCAATTGGATTGCTGCATTTTAATCTAACATTGAAATCAGTGATTTTCCAGACCTGAATTTTGCAAGAGCCTCTTGCACATCTAAATCGTCTTGCGCATAAACCATATAGTAGCCATTGTCTTGCCAAATATGACGCGCAAATTCTGCCTTGATTCTATTCTTGATAGTTGTTCGAGAAGTCACAATATCAATCGGATCTTCCTCCACACCTAAGGTGCTCGCATAAGCCACGAAGTCTTCAAAAATTGATGCATTTACTTGAAAACTCTTGTAAAAAGCATCAAAATTGGTGAAAGACGCGCGGTGATGATCTAAGTATCGAATCGCGTAGTGATTAAATACATTCTTATAATACAAATTGGTCAAATAATAAGAAGCACCAACAGTGTCATTCGGGATGAAAACATCCGGGTAAATTCCACCACCTCCATAAACAGTTCTTCCGGCAGAAGTTGTGTATTTCAAGTTTTCGTCATACTTAACGCTATCTTCATTCATCAATTCACCACTTTCATAACGATCTAAATAATCACTATTATAATCTACACCCTCACCATATGGTTTTTGGATAGACCTTCCTGACGGCGTATAGTATCTCGAAATTGTAAGTCTTAAAGCTGATCCATCCGTGAATTCTGATTGGTCTTGAACAAGACCTTTTCCGAACGATCTTCTTCCCATAATTAGGCCTCGATCATTATCTTGAATCGCTCCTGCCACAATTTCAGAAGCTGATGCTGATAAAGAGTTGATTAATATGATTACTTCAGTATCTTCAAGAATCCCTTTTGCGGTGGAATAATATTCTTTTTTCTTGCTTTTTCGTCCTTCTGTATATACAATTAATTTACCAGATTCTAAAAATTGATCGGCAATATCCGTTGCTGCAAACATCAAGCCTCCTCCATTATTTCTTAAATCAAATATGAGTTTTTTCATCCCTTTAGACTTAAGCCCAGATGCCGCAGATTGAAATTCATCAGCTGAATTATAAGTAAAGCTATTTAACTTGATAAATCCTACCTCATCCGTTAACATCACTGCTGCATCAATACTGCTTATTGGAATAGAACCTCTAGTAATATTGATGTTTTTTTGTTCCCCACCTCTAAATACTTTGACTTTTACGTTAGAACCTGCCTCTCCTTTCAACCTGTTCATAACATCTTGATTTGTTAAGCCTATTCCTGCAACGAGCGTGTCATCAATTTCAACAATTCGATCTCCTGGCAATAGACCAGAGCGCTCAGATGGCGATCCCGGCAAAATATGCGTTGCCACCAAAGTGTCATTATGAATTAAAAATCGAATTCCAACTCCTCCAAATTTGCCGTCAAGCTGCTCATTAACTAAATCTAGATCTTGTGGTGGTATATAAGCCGAATGAGGATCTAATTGATGAATCATCCCCTCAATTGAACTCTCAATGAGCATATCATGATCAACAGAATCAACATATTTATCCTCAATCATTTCTAGAATAGTGTTGAACTTACTTGTGTTCTGAGCAATTGGATCAGAAGGTACTCCTTGTGGAACAAACAAAGTGCCCACCCATATACCAATAGCCATAGCGGCCGCTATCAAAAGAGGCACAATGAACAGTTTATTTTTTTGGTTTTCTTCCATTAAATTTCTTTTATATGACAAACTTCTATTCCATATTGTTCTAAAAAGTCAATACCTGAAGTGTCCTTATATTTTACTTGATACACTACTCGCTTTATTCCGGCTTGAATGATCAATTTACTGCATTCCTTACAAGGTGAAAGTGTAATATACAATGTTGCACCATCTGCGCTTTGCGTTGATTTTGCCACTTTTAAAATTGCATTTGCTTCAGCATGCAACACATACCAATGCGTTTCACCCTGTTCATTCTCACAGCAATTTGTGTAGCCTGATGGTGTTCCGTTATATCCATCAGAAATAATCATATTGTCTTTGACTATCAAAGCCCCTACCTGCTTGCGTTCGCAGTAAGAAAGTTGGGCCCATTCACTTGCCATTTTCAAATAAGCTTTATCGTACTTTAACTGTTTTGAATCTACTTCTACCATAATAATAACACACAAATTTAGCAATGTAACGTCTTGGTACTGCTAAATTTCGTTAAAATGTTGGCGTAAGGAATGGTATTCGCATTGATTTTCCGGTATGAAGGTCTGCTTAAATCCTTTGAAAGGCATGAGTTTAATTGGTTAATAAGCTTTCTCTACAATTCTCTCAGCATCTTCTGGAGCCAATCTCCCATGTTCTCCCAATCCAGTCATTCCTCTTTCAGCTAATCTTCTGGCCACCTCTTTTCCTGTGCCTTCATACTCTGATGTGTATTCAGATAATTTGGTTTGAATACCAATCGAATGAAAGAATTCAACTGTTTTTTGAATGCCGGCTTTCGCTTTTTCATCTATTGTACCTTCGGTAATATTCCAAACACGCTCTGCATATTGAGCGAGCTTTGCTTTTTTAGTTTCGAAGTTGTACGTGTAATGGGAACCAGCAAGTATTGCTAAAGTTCTTGCATGATCTATACCATAAAGTGCTGTGAGTTCATGACCCATCATATGGATTGCCCAATCTGTAGGAACACCTTTCTGAATTAGGCCATTTAATGCCATGGTGCAGCTCCACATGAAATTCGCTGCAGCTTTATAATCAGAAGGATCTTTTAAAATTTTTGGTGCAACTTCGATAATGGTTTGTAAAATACTTTCTGCAAATCTATCTTGAAGATTCGCTTCAATTGGATAGGTCATGTACTGTTCAAGAACATGAGTAAATGAATCTGCCAATCCATTTGCGACTTGCCTTTCAGGAATTGATGCCACTACTGAAGGATCAAGTATTGAAAATACTGGGAAAAGCCCAGGACCTCCCATGACGAGTTTCTCTTTTGTTTCTTTTCTTGTGATAACGGCACCAGAATTCATTTCAGAACCTGTTGCTGGCAGTGTCAATACAGTTCCAAAAGGCATTCCTTTTTGAGTAGGGATTTTCTTGTCTAGAATATCCCAAGGATGATCTCCTTCAAACAATGCCGCAGATGATAAAAACTTGGTCCCATCAATTACGGAGCCACCACCAACGGCTAGCAAAAAGTCAATTTTTTGCTCTTTTATAACAGCCAAGGCATCCATTAATATATCGTATTCTGGATTTGCTGGAATCCCACCAAATTCAACGAAATCAAATCCATTCAAGGCATCAACTACCTGTTCGTAGATTCCGTTTTTCTTAATGCTTCCACCACCGTAAAGCATCAATACTTTTGAATTTTCCGGTATCTCAATAGCAATCTTAGAGATTTCACCTTTTCCAAAAATGATTTTAGTTGGGTTTTTGTAGTCAAAATTGTTCATGTCTATTTGAATTTGGATGATTTACAAGAAGAACAAATTTAAAGTATAAATGTTTCTAACTTTTAGAACTCAACCCATATTTCAAAATACACCAAACGGCTCTGAAACCATCTTTCCATCCAATTTTTTTGCCTTGCTCTTCGGTTCTTGG
>JAUHXX010000100.1 GCA_030426825.1 Bacteroidia bacterium
GATTATGTCTGCCTATAATATCAACCAAAGCAGCATTGAACATGATCATGTTCGAATACGAAGCTGAATTGGTAGCTTCATATTGTTGAATGGCATCAATGAATCCTTCTGAAATGGTATCACCGGCGTCAATTACATCTGGTGTGTTATCAAAATACCCTGAAATTTTAGCTTCATTAAATTGGTAATCACCAAGAAAGATGTTTACTGTAAACAATAAAATTCCTGAGAGGACTATGACGAAACCTAATCTTTTTAAATTCTTCATATTCATTTTTTCAAAAGATTACGCCACCATTGTTTTGGCTTTAGACTAATATTTTTTCCAGTATGTGCGTTAAACTGATCGATAATCTCTTTTTCAAAAGTGTGATAGAATTCCGGGTCAAAATTTGCCGTTCTCAATTCACTCATTACTTCATCAATTGAAGCTTTTGCTCTCAACCATTGATCAAATAAGTCGTGTCTTAATCTTATTCCAAAAACGTTTATCCCTTTGAATTCATTTGTGTTTTTATCCCATACGAAATGCATGCAAATCTTACCATTAGTATGCTCCCAGTAAAAATCTATTTCGCCTTCTTGTAACTTAGAAAAGACCCATCCGTAAGTCTGATATTCTATATCAAAAAATTTGGCTGAATTAAACCAAGGACCTGGATTATAAGCCATTTTATTTCCGGTAACAGTTTGTGCAACAGTCTCTCCCATGATTCTGCCTGTATACCAAACCTGCTCAATCGTTTTCCTACCGTTTATTGATTCATCAAACTGAGCGCAATCTCCGATAGCATAGACGTCTGGAGCAGATGTCTCCAGGAACTTGTTCACTTTAATGCCTCTATCTACCTCAATGGACGTTTCTTTCACCATGGCCACATTTGGAGATACTCCGGCTGTTAATCCAACAATATCACACTCAATAATTTCGCCTGATTTGGTTTTTATGGAAGCTACTCTCCCATTTTCTCCTGCAATAATTTCTTCTAATTCGGTTTCAAATCTCAGGTCCACATGATGTGATAGAATATGTTTTGATATTAACCGGCCTTCTTGCTCGGGTAATACATTGCCCCAAAATTTAGACTCTCTTACCAAGAATGTAACTTCAATTCCTCTGGACAGCATCATCTCTGCAAGCTCAACACCTATCAATCCTCCCCCAACAATTATTGCTCTTTTTGCATTTTTAGAATTCTCTTCAATACTTAACAAATCTTGATATGAATACAGACCTTGTACGCCAGGCAAATCTTGACCTGGCCATCCAAATTTATTGGGTTTAGATCCTACAGCCAAGATCAATTTATCATAAGCTAATGTGACACCAGATTTAAATTGAAGCTCTTTTTTATCAGTTTCAATGTGTTCAACATAATCAAACACCAATTCAATCCGATTTTTCGTCCAAAACCAATCTTCATAAGGCTTAATGTCTTGGAATCTCATATGTCCCATATATACGTACATCAGGGCCGTTCTTGAAAAGAAATGCTCAGATTCAGCTGAGATCATTATAATTTCGTCATCACTGTTTTTTCGAATATGTCGTGCGGCGGTTACACCTGATATTCCGTTTCCAATTATAACGACTTTACTCATTGAGATTTTGTAGGTTTAGACAATAGGACGATTAAGATAATCAAAACTTACTGAGTGAGGATGGCATTTTAATGAGAATTGAAAAATATCTTAAAAACGGTAAACGAATCAAAAATTATTCACGTCATGTGAGTAATATGAAAACACTCTTCTTCTTTTTAATGACTAGTTCAATATTGTTATCCTGTAAAAAAGAAAAGTTTGATGGTGATGATTGCAATTTTGATTGCCATATTCTGTCTGGAAAAGTTTATGAACAAGGTACTTCAAACCCCATTGAAAATGCGAAAATTGTCATTACTGCAAAGAAAAAAAAGACCACCAAATATATCGTATCCACTGATACTGATGAAAACGGTTTTTGGAGAGTGTCATTTGATGCCGATTATATTGAAAACCTGAAAGAAGGCTATATCGAAATTGAAAGAAAAAACTACTTTGAAAAAAAGCAACGGGTTTATTTTGACATTGATAGTGTAGATCATGAACAGCACTACACCAGCGAATTATTTAAAACTGCTCAGGTCTTCTTTCAAGTTGAAATTGAAAATCAAAATATTCAAAGAATTGAATCTCGATTTGTATTCGAAAACCAAGGTTATAAAGAACTGAAATACACGAATAAAGAGGTGCCAGCAAGTTTAAGTTTTGAACAAACCATTCCGGCCAATCAAGACATTCACTTAAGCATCTGGACAAGTTTAGAAGAAAATGATTCTAAAGGCAAAGATTGGTTAAAAGTGCCAGGAATTCCAGATATGGTGAATATCGCTCCATATGCCAAAGACACCATATTCATTAAGTTTAAATGATATTCTAAGCCATTTTTGCTAAACGCTTTTTCAGATAATTTTCTGTTTTACTTATCGAAAGCATATCAACCGCATAAACAGTAACTGCTATTACGTTATTAGAAATCAACTTTGCTTGCACTTTCTCATTGGTCATTGCCCAAGGACATTCGTAAATCCAATCATGAACTCTAGCCATAACTTGCTCGGCATTTTTATCGCCGATCGCTAATTCAATTTTCGCAGAATGTAATTTTCCTTTCGCTTGTCTTTTAACAAATACGGCATTAGACAATTTTCTGAACGGTATCAATACTAACTCTTCGGTATCTGTTTTGATTTGAATATTTCTAGGGCTTACGCTATCTAATGTTCCGTTATACTCTTCAAATCGCACAGGATCGCCAACTTCAAACTTATTTTCTAAACGGAACGCCACACCTGAAAACAGATCTCTCCAAAAGTTTCGACCTGCAAGCATCACAACTGCCAATAATACAAGCGTTATATATAAACTGTCTGAAAGCAGAAGATAGATTCCAAATAATGAAAAGAGCGTCCATGCGAGCACCTCTAATCGATATGCCAATACAGATGCTTTTTTAATTGCCTTTCTTGATCCTAAAAACGGTCCAACATATTTTTTGAAGATATAGAAGAATCCAAAAATAAATGCAGCAATTATTCCGAGCAAAATCAGTGTTTGAATGCTAATTCCTCCAATTTGAAATGAAGGCTTAAATTGATATAGATCTTTTAACTCCATTATTTAATGAATCCCATTTCGTTTAACCAATTCTCAACGTAAGGTTTTGCAACTGATTTAATATAATAGGCATCACGTTCATTGATAGCCAATAAACCAGATGTCGCCAACATGTTTAAGTTTCTTTCAATCCAATTTTTATGCTCTCGGCCATAAATTCTTACTAATTCTGCCTTGGTCAAGCTGTAATGAATGAATAGCTGATAGATTAAGTTCTTCAATTCTGTTTTTTGAATGGATGGGAATTCAGTTCTTTTCGGATTCACCAAAACGATATCATGATCATCTTTCTCATGGATGCTAGCTGCCCATTTATTCAATGCTACTCCAATTACACCACCCGAAACAGAATGGTATTTGGTCAAGTATTTATTTGTTTTACTGGCGGATAAATGTTTTTCTGAAATTCCATTCATGGTAGCATTTAAGCCACCTGTTTTATGTCGCGACCAAATTGCATCTCTAATCTGAGCTGGCGTTAATGGCGCCAAAATAACTGATCTCGTAATCACTGACTGAATACTGGACACCTCTGCCATCAATTGATAAGAATGAATATTTGCATTCATTACAAAGTAATGCTGTGAACCGTAAAGTCCAATAATTTTTGCCAATTCATTCAACAACAATTCACCATCTTTAGACTTTAACCACCAACGCTCTAGATTTTGGAATACAAAAGTCGTTTTTGACGGAATTGTCTCCATGATGCTTTCAATACTGCCTTTTTGCGCAGTGGCTCTTTGAATGGCTTTTACTAGGTCTTCTTTCTTTCTGGTATTATTTATTGGAGGATGAACATGCACTGTTTTCCCTTTCAACATGTAATTGGCTACATGCGAAGTCAGGTAAGACTTACCGCTAGCGGCTGATCCTAAAATTAAAATTCCGCCAGCTGCCCCAGAATCAATTCTGTTAATCGCCGATTGGATTTTAGCTATTTCATCCTTTCTATTTTCAATGCTCTGACTATCTGAATAGTTCGTTGTCGTGTACATTTGCTGATAGTAAAACGGCAATTCTATTTTAGGACTAACTTCTTCAACAAAATCTGCAATCAATCCCTGCTCAGAAATGGCCTGACCATATTTTTGCTTATATTCTATGGCAGAAATATCTTGTTGCTTTTGCACAAAATAGTTCAAGCCCTGCGTGAATTTAGCCCCAACTACTCTATTCACAGATTGTAAAGTCTGAGAGATTCCGTTTCTACGTTTGTGCTGTTTTACATATTGTGTAAGCGTTTCTATTTGCTCAATGATTTGATTAATATCTAAGGCTTTTTTCAAGCCCTCTTTTCGATCGCGCAATTCGGTTTCAAATGCTACTTGAGCAGTTTCTATTTGACCTTCTGCTTCTGCCAATTCTTTTCTAGCAAGTTCAATGGCTTCAACCAGTTGTTCAGTTTGTGAAGCAGTTGCAAATGCATCCAAGCCAGATTGAATTAAATTAGTTCCATTAATTATTTTACCAATCGCTCTTTTCAGTTGATCGTAAAACAATTGTATTTGTTCATGAATCGGATCTTCAAATTCTTTAGAAACTAGGTATTCAGTGATGTCTCGTAAAGAAACATTTTCTGTTTGAACGTTTTTACCTTGATGATCTCGAATTCCATTAATTGACTTGGCCGCCATTAATTTCACTTCTTCAGGAATTGTCTCTAAAGCCTCATCTATTGATTCAACCAGCTTTCCAACTACTAAATTAGAATTCAAGAAAATCTCCTCATCTAATTGTACATCCGCGTTTAATAAAGCTTTTTCATCTTTACTGTTAACGGCGGTCTCAATTAATTCAATTTTGTTCTTAAAGGATGAAATGTTAGTTCCAAGAGAAGACAGATAATTTGAAGTCGTATAATTGACTGCTTCATCTGAAAACGCTTGTAAACGAGCTGAGAATTTCATTAATTGAACATCCCCAATAATGTGATTGGTGAACACACGGATATTTCTATCCCAATAATCTGGGAATTGCAGCAACTCTCTTTTAATGGCCTTAATGGCACTTGGTCCTGTCGCTATATATTTTTCTTGCAATTCAATGACATACTTCTTTTCAAGAATGATTTCATTCAATTGATTGATGTTTTCGCGTTCCTTATTACGAATGTGCTTGTAAAAATTAGATGCTAGATGCAGTGCTTCTTCATCTAGACCAGCAATAGCCTCATCTAACTTGGCCTTCATTGCCTTTATTTTTGCCGGCAGCTCTTTCGCATCTCTAATAGCTGTTAAAAAATCCCATGAAACGGTATGCAACAAATTTTTTGATTGATGCAATAAAATTAAATTTTGATAACCAAACTCTTGGAACTGATCATAAGACTCTACCATTCCTTCAGAATACCAGATTCTCTGCACAGCTTGTCTAAATTTTACTTTGCGTTTAGTAGCAACTAACTCTTTTTTACCATCATAGACTGTTTTAACCACAATTTTATTCGGAAGATGATTGATGAAATCTTCTTTATGTTCTAAATAAAGTAAAATATCCTTCTTAAATTCTTCAGAGACAATCGGCAGCTGATGTTCAACAGCATCTTTTAAAGCTACTTCTACTTTACTCAGCGCTTCATTCAATTTTTGATGATTAACAGCAATAGCATCAGTTGGATTCACGTCATCTAAAAATGCATCCATCACGTCAATCACTTTAGAAAAGATACGGTGATGATAATTCTCGATTCGGGCAACTGAGTTTTCAGTTAATTCTTGAACGATTCTATTCAATTCGATATCAAAAGCTGTAACAGCTTCATTAAAGGATTCATCCTTGCAGGCGTTCAAAGGAAGTAAATCTGCCTTATTAATTTCCTCAGCTTCTGATTTGAGGTCAATGTGTTCAATTTTTAAATCAGTTTCATCAAACTGAGTAGATGCCTTAACCAATAAGGTGGTTCCGATTGTATGTACTAAGTTGTTTGTTCTATCCACAAAAGATGCAACTTCTCCTTCTTCGATATCCGGAATTCCAACAAAAATTAAATCTGCTTCTGATGAATGAACCTTCATCAATTCGTAGATTGGCTTTTGATCAATCTCGTTATTGACAATTTTAATTTCTGCATTGACCCTGAATTGATCCAATACGTGTTGAATTCTATTTTCAATCACCTTAGAATCAACATTGGTATCATTCACCAATAATATACGTACGGAGGCCTGTGACCAATCTGGACTTGATAAAATGAATTTGGCCAGTAACAACATTAATTCTGAGTTATTACTTACACCTCTCCACCACAAATCTATTTTCTCTTGTTTTCTGAATCCCCAACGATCATCATAATCTAAATACAATACGTTGTAATCAAGATCAATCAACTTTTGAGTCATCTGCGTGAACCAAATCGGATTCTCGGTTTCCCCTGGCCATGCCATTAAAACTGTATTGGGTTCTACTCCACTGAATCCGAATGTGCAAGCAATACTTTCAATCCCTTTAAAGGAATTTTGCACTTCAAGTTTTCTTCCGAATATTCCGTATTTTTCTAGTTCCTCATCTGATACTGTTTCTTTAGATTTTGGAAAAAGTACGGTTGCGCTTTCGTTCTCAATCAAGTCAAAATTGGTTATGATTCCGTTTTGACCGGAAACAGCTTTTGAGAATTCAATCATTTTTGTTCGATACTGATTACCTGTACTGAACAATAAGGTGTTGGGCTTCCAGTTTCGTTTATGATCCTGACCGGCCTCCATTCTTTTAAGTCCTTTCTTAACAATTGTCGCCCAAACTGATTGCCAAATATCTCCCGTACCAAGGGCAACTTGCTTTCTAGATAAATACAGATAGATGCCTCCTATAATAATAATGGCAGCAAACATGGCTAATAAGTTTAACTGAGACATAATTACAAATGACACAGTAAACCCTAGTAACCCTACCCATTTCCGAACTTTAAAAGTCGGATTGAAGTCAGAACTTGCCCAAGATTCAAGAAAGAAAGACAGATTTATAAATCCATAAGCGGTTAGATAAAACATTGAAACCACTTCGGCAATTACATTTAAATCACCGATTAAAATGCCAGCTTCGGCAATTAACAATGTCAGAATTAATGCATTTCTTGGTTCATTAGCCTGTCCTACTCCTTTCGCAAAAAATTTCGGTGTGATTTTATCAACAGACATGGCCTGTAATATTCTTGGTCCTCCTAAAATACCTCCTAATGCTGACGACAATGTTGCCCCGAAAACTCCGGCCAATACAAACGCTCCGCCAAGCATTGTTATTTCATACAAAAGATTGCTATTTTCTATTAACTCCTTATCAGTAAATGAAGTCGATAAATATATTGCCAAAACTATGTAAACCAATAAACCAGCACCTATTGCTAGCATTGTTCCATAAGGAATAGATTTTTTAGGGTTCTTTAAATCTCCTGACATAGCAATACCTGCTGTAAATCCAGTAACAGCTGGAAAGAAGAGTGCGAACATTGGAAAAAACCCAGGAGACACATATTCTGATGGTAGAACTTCAGTAGAGGCTTGAGAGGTATCTCCTAAAAAAATTGCGAACAATGATAACAAGATCGCACCCAAAATAAAAAACTGACTCTTTATAGCTATTGAAGTACTGATCAAGGCAATAATTCCCAATGCTAATAATCCAACAGATCCTGTAAATCGAATGGCATTTAAGTCATATAAATATTCGCCCTTTTCATTAATAGTCACTCCATAACCCATTTTTGCATTGGCGATTTCAGCAAAACCTACCATATATAGGGCGATTGATAAGGCTGTCGCAACAAAAAGAGTCAAACCTAATGCTCCACCAATTGGTAATCCTAAACTTCTGGATAAGACATAATAAACTCCACCTGCACCTACTTTCTTGTCTGTCGCAATTGATGAAACCGATAATCCCGTGGTAACTGAAACAACGTGGGCAATCAGAATGATAAGAATTGTTCCTCCTAGTCCGGAGTTACCAACTACCTCCCCCATTCTTAGGTACATGATCACCCCGAGAATCGTCAAGATAGACGGAGTAAATACTCCTGCAAATGTTCCAAATTTTTTTCCTTGAGACATGTATTGTCCGTTTGCGTTGTTGGTAAGCTTTAGCTTACGTAAAAATAGCTAGAAATGTTCGGATAATTGTCGATTAAAATTATTCGAACAGACAAGGACCCAAAAATTGAATTTCGGATTAAAAACGCTCGTGTTCTATCAACTATTCACTCCGAAAGATCTCGACTGATTATTTTATTTGCAATAATCGCAAAACACAACTATGTGAGGTGCAATTCAATTAAAGAAAACGCAATTATCGCCATAAATTTGACCTGTAAAACAAAAAATTATGCGACTAATTATCATATTGCTTTTTATTGGTGTTCATAGCTTGACTGGCTTTTCACAGGAAGAAACGGTTACTCATTTAGTTCACTCCGAAAATATTGAACAACAATCAGAAACATCTGAGAAAAAAATTATTTTAGAACATCAAGTTCTTGATGATAGCAATCCAGCTGCATCTATAAACGGAAACATAAACAATAACAATTATGAAGATGAAGAACTCAGCGATTCGGATCAAGGAATGTCAGGAGTAATTCGAGCGGTGGGAGTGGCTTGCGCGACTTTTGTAGGTTGCATAGCAGGAGTTGGCGTCACTATTTGGCTTTGCATTAAGGGAAAAAAGGCGATTGAATCAGCTTCTAATTAAATTTTGGTTGTGCATAAAATGATTGAACTAAAAAATAAATTTTTCAGTCGGCACATTTAATTCTCTATATTTGAGGCGGATATTGAAATGTTATGGCAAATCCGCTCATGAAGAAAATAAAATCAGAGGTATTACTTAAGCATTTAAGCAGCTTAACGAATAAACTTTCTGAAGAGGTACGCAAAGAATTTGGAGATCTTAGTGAAGATCAACTTTACTGGCAACCCGACAAATCTTCGTGGAGCATTGGTCAATGTTTAACACATCTAAATGCTTATTACCGTTACTATGTTCCTGTTTTTACCGAAAGGGTCCAAAATTCGAGATTTCAAGAAGCGGCAGAGTTTTTTCAGAGTTCTCCATTAGGCAACTCTACTTACATGATGGTTAAATTAGGGAAAGTTAAAAACGTTAAACGTAAACTGAAATCGCCTAAAGATTACAACCCTTTGATCAATAAAAACCTGGACTCTGAAAACCCTATCGAAGAATTTCTGACATTTCAAAAGGAGTTAGGTCAAATATTTGAAGACGCAAAAAAAATCAACTTGCGTAAAACCAAAACTTCATTTTCAATCAGACCGATTGTTAAATTGAGAATTGGAGATGCATTCCAGTACATTGTCTATCATTGTGAGCGACATATTGAGCAGGCTAAAAAAGTGAAGGCATTGCCTAAGTTCCCAAAATCTTAGGATCTAAACTTTTCTAGAAACCTCTTTTTATGATTGGCTTTTAATTCGCTGAGATTCTCCGGAACGCCTTTTTTCCAACGCTTATGTGACCATAACCAGTATTCAGGTTGATCAATTATAGCTTTTTCTAATGCATCAACATATTTATTAGTTATGGCTCCGTATTCTTCAGATTTTGGATCTTTCGTGATTAATTCCAATTCAAGTTCATAATAACCACGTTTTTTTTTGTGGATAATAGCGTTAACTACAGCAGCATCCATTTGGTTTGCCATAATTTCTGCTCCAAAATAAAAGGCTGTTTCTTGCCCTAAAAAAGTGCACCAATAACAGTTCTCATTTTTTCCGGGCGATTGATCGTTGAGGATTAAGGTAGCTGTTAAACTATCTGAATAGGATGATAGGACTTCTCGATAATTGTTTGAGTTGACTACTTTCATACCAAAACGCTCTCGTCTAGCATTTAATTTTTCATCCCAAAATTTATTACTCAGCGGCATTCCGATTCCGATTGCCTGAAAATTAAATAATAAACTTTGACCATTAATCAAGAACTCCCAATTGTTATAATGACTGGATAAAAACAATACATCTCTGCCCTCCCTTCTGAGGTCTTCCATTATTTCTGGATTCTTTACAGTCAGCCGCTTTCTTAAATTCTTTTCAGAAATGGTCAGATTTTTTATGGATTCAGCAAATAAATTAGAGAAATACTTATAAAATTTCTTAGCTATTTTTTTATGTTCTGTATCTGATAAGTCGGGAAAGGAATTCTTAATGTTTTCAAGAACCACCTTTTTACGATAAGGAACCACAAACCTGATCACAAGATAAAACACATCTGACAGCAAGTAGATGAGCCAAAGAGGCATTACGGACCAAGGTAGTGCCACGCAATAATATAAAAAACGGTCTAGCACAGGTGGGTTTTGAAGACTAATCTACGATTAATTATTCACGATTTACTCTAAAAAACGATAGGTTTTGTTAATTATTTGCAAAATTCAAATCACCATTACGCATCTTTTTGTAATAAATTGCGAGGTAGCCTATCATTTGCGAAATATGAGCGAATGCTTCTTCGGTTGAAGCCGTAAATTTTTGCCCCTTTAATTTAAGGATCATTTTGCTATAAAGGGCATTGACGCCAACTTCAACTATATTGATGTTTGCTGAATTACTTTTTGCTTGAAAATCTTTAAGCGCTGGAAGTGCTTTCTCGAAACGCTCTTTATAGCCTTTATCGTTAAGCACATTTAACATGGTATTGTGCAGCATAAGCAGTTCCATGATGATTTCATTAATATCAGATAGGTGCCCTTGCTTTTCAATTCCTTCTGATTTCATTTGCTTAATCAAACCAGCATACCAAGCTGTGTATTCTTTCAACAAGGCCTCATCCGAAATTTGAGGCGCAATTATACCATTGATGATGCTATCTAAATCAAGATTATTTGCCCTGATTAAATCTTCAATTTGAAACATGTAAATAACATGTTCGGCAATATTATTTTCTTTGGTTTTCTTAGCAATTAACATTACTCAGCCGCTTCTCCATCCTC
>JAUHXX010000101.1 GCA_030426825.1 Bacteroidia bacterium
CTTTGGCTACCGTTAGTGTCGGTGGACAATTACGATGTTCCAAAATCCGCACTGCGCATAGCCAAACCGTTAGCCACCATTAAAAAAAAGACGACAACATGATAAATCGACAAATTCTCTTACTGACACTTTTTCTGACTACCATATTCAGTTCATTTGGACAGACAAACTATTTGGAACAAGGTAACTCTTACCTGAACAGTGACCAATTGGACAAAGCAGAACAGACATTTAGAGAAGGAATTGAAAAAGAACCGGACAACCTTATTTACCAATGTCAACTTGGACTGACACTAATAAATCAAGAGAAATATGATGAAGCTCAAAAAATATTAGATAAGGTACTTGAAAAGGATTCAAATCAAGTGGCAGCAATGTGGTATAGCGGCATAGGTAACTACAAAGGTGGAAATGACAGAGCCGCAATCAAACATTTCAAAAAGGCACTTAATTACTTCGATACTTCCAGCGGACAGTATTATTCTGCTCATTGGTTTATTGGTAAGAGTTATTCCAATTTACTAAGGACAGAAGGTTTGACCTATGAAGAAACTAACCAAATGTTTGAGAGTTACGAAGAATACTTGAGACTTCAGCCAAATGCAGATGATGCTGACGAAATCCGAGAATATGTCGAAAGGAAAAAAGAAAGACGTCCACCTAAAAATGTAAAGAAGTGGGTGGACATGTAAAGAAAAAATAAAAAAAAACGGTGGCTAACAAAGCATATAGCTTATGGCGGGTGAACGGCTACCAGCAAGGTTTTCGCTTCGTAGCCAGCTTTGGTTTCGGTGGACAGGAAAGTGCTTCGAAACCGCCACAAGCCATATGCAAACCGTTAGCTGCAATAAGAAAAAACGATGAGTAATAATAAAATAATACTAGAAGGTTGTATCAAAGCCTTCAAAGAGATAAATGAAATTGACTTAACTGAAAGTGAAACATTTGAGGTTTTCTCATTATCACAAATACATAAGGACAGAAATATCACATATGAAAATATTCTTTCTGCTATCGTTGATGGCGGTAATGATGGTGGTATAGATTCTTTAATGGTTTTTATAGATGAAGAGTTTGTTGAGAATATTGATGATCTAGAAAATTTTTCATTTTCAAATAAGACTGAGGCAAAATTCATAATTACTCAATGTAAAAAAGAAAACTCCTTTAAAGAAGGACCAATCGACAAACTCATTACGACCATTCCTGTTTTATTAGATCTTGAAAAAAATGAAACAGCATTATTAAGTAGATTTAATTCAGATTTGGTTTCTCAAGCATTACTATTGATTGAAGTTTGGAAGCAAACAGCGGTTAGCGGTGGAAATATTTCAATAGATTACGTTTATACTTGTAATGCAGCTGAGATAGTCGTAAATGAAGTTTTTAATCAGAAGGCAGAACAATTAATCCAATTGACTAAAGATTGTATTTCCAGCCAATCTGTTACTTTTTCAAAGTATAGCTGCACCGAATTATTGGCGTTTTACCAAAAGCAAAAATCAAATCGACTTTCAATTGAATTTAAAGATAGACCACTGTCAACTGAATTCGAAGAAAACGGAATAGGATATATTGGAACTGTTAAATTAGCTAACTATAAACAGTTCTTAAAGTCAGAAAATGGAGATATTAGAGATGATCTTTTCGAGAGCAACATTCGCCATTTCCAAGGATTAGTAGATGTAAACAAAAAAATAAAATCAACGATTGAAAACCCTACGATTGAGGATTTTTGGTGGTTAAATAATGGTATTACAATTATTGCCGAAGAGCCAAAAGAGGTTGGAAAAAAATTATCAATAGAGAATATTCAGATTGTAAACGGACTACAAACTTCATATTCTATTTTCAATAGTCATAATGAAGATGCTAATGACAACAGATCTGTATTAGTCAAGGTAATTATTAATAATAATAAAGAAACTACAGACCATATTATTGCTAGTACTAATAGTCAAAATCCAGTTTCAGCAACTCTTTTAAGAGCAACAGAACCGATACAAAGAAACTTAGAGTTATTCTTTTTAAACGAAGGATACTATTACGACAGAAGAAAGAACTACTATAAAAATCAAGGCAAACCAGCAACTAAAATATTTAGCATTCAATTAACAGCTCAAGCTATTCAGTCTATAGCTTATGACGATCCGCATACTGCAAGGTCAAGACCAACGTCATTACTCAAGTCAGAAACTTCTTACAATAAGATCTTTAACCCAGATAAAGACTTTAATATTTATTTAAGATGCTGTTTAATTTATAAGAAAGGACACAACTTTTGGCTAAAACATTCTGACTCAAATGAGAAAAATAAAACTTCAAATTTCAAACTTCATTTAAGTAGCTTACTTGCAAAAGTATTAATGAAAAAAAGGAATTTAAATTTAGCTGAAATTGCTTTGATTAATATTGACGAAATTGACGAAACTATTTTTAATGAATCGATAAGTCTACTTAACACGTCTATTGACGAATATCTTGCAGAAAACTCCAATTCCAACTTAATCAACATTGCGAAATCAAAAGAGTTTACTGAGTATATGTTGAATAAAGTAAATGAAAAATACAGCAGCTAACAAAACCTATAAGCAATAGCGCCCTGCGGGACGCTACTGCTCATAGCCAAACCGTTGTAGGTAATTACCACTATTGTACTTAATTCATGCTTTATAGTTTAACCAAAACCAATTACCTAATAGGCAGGCGTTTATTGAAGGAAACGGAAAATTATAATAGTGACCACTTTTTAAGGTTAATTGTAATAATGAACCATAAAAAATACCCCTAAGGCAACTGCTCTATTCTTAAATAAAGGAACAAAAGCCACATTGAATTCGAACCAAACAATTTTTTTTATTTTTACTCAAATTACGATCAGCTATGAAACCTATTTTACTTTGTGCGTTTTTATGCACACTCACCCTATTCTCAGCAGCACAAGACAAAGTCAAAATAAAAGATACAGGTTTTGATGAAGTAGATGGTTTTTTGAACCTGCAATTCAAATATCTTTTTTGTGATGATTATGGAAGAGAAATAAAAAAATTATCTTTTCATTATGACATTTATACCGATGACAGGTTATTAGATGGAATAGGTGTTTCATATAGAATGGAAGTAGACTTTGGAGATGAGTACTATGCCGCTCTTGAAGGTGCTAACCAAGGGTTCGTCACCCTAAATACACTGAAAAACAATTATGAAAGTTTTGACATTGATCAAATCAACCCTAATTCTAGCTCATCAAATTTAGATCGCACTTCAATTCAAGTTGAATTTGATTTTATTGTTAAACATAAATATACAGAAGAGATACTGATTAAAACGAAAAAAACAGCTTGGACAATTACTGAAAATACTCCATGGAAAGACTTCGTTTTTTTATCATACAGTGATCTTACACCAGAAGCAAAAAGATCTGTCACAGAATCAGATTGGACGAGTTATATTGATAATCAACAGATAGAAATAGAAGCATTCAGACCTGGCTCTGACCCTGGGATAAAAGCAACATTTTGTGGTGGGTGTCTAGAGTCTGAGGTGCGAATGATAAGAGAATCTAAAAAAGTGCTAAGCTATTATATCAGTCACCCTGAAACATATAGAGCTCCAGATTATGCTAAAAAATTAGCAAAAGGAGATTCTTTGTCTCCTGAAGAACAAAGAATAGTTTTAAATGCATACTTAGATTATGAATGGGTTAACAGACTCCTTAGCAGATCTAGACTGAAGAGCACCTACATCTCAGATATTAATGGATACTGGAGCGCTGAAAGCGAAAGGTATCACGAACTTGAAATAGTTTGGAAAGTCATAGGTAATGCAGGCGTGAATTTTCCTTCTGAAATTGACAAATTGAATGACCTTGACAAACTCAGAAATGTATCGATTCAAAACAAAGAGAAAACTCAAAGCGTCATATCGAATATTCAAATTGAACAAAAAAAGGTATATGATAAAAACATTCAAACATTAAGTCTAGAAGGACTTGGAGATTCCCAGTCTGGGCCGTTGAATTTTGGGACAGATTTAATTATTAAAGAGTCACAAGCAAAATTTGGGATTTTTAACACTCAAAATAATGAATGGATTATTCGAGATGTTGGTTATATCGGAGACGATTTTACTAAAAGAAAGACCCTTGGAGTCGATACAATGTTCGATATAGCGATCATGTTTCAACCACAGGGTTCAATACCACAGCGTTATATCTTTTATATAATTTACTTTAATATAGAGTACAATATGTTCCTTCCGCCAAAAGTCAGCCTCGAAAGGGAAGTTTATAATGGTGGTGAACATTTTCCTAAAGAAAAAAGAGAAAATGAAAAATGGAGATACCCAACTACAATTAAAAGAACATCTGGAAATTCACATAAATTCTATAAAAGAAATTGGATTGGAGGAGAAGATTACAATTCTTATGTAGGAGATTGGTATTATTATAGATTATTGGATGTCGACTTGAAAGAGAGAACAATAAAATATATTTCTGAAGAATTAAAAGTAGGCGCTGGAGATGGTGAAAATGGTGATAAAAGTTACGATGCTTATCATATGGAACAACCGTTTGATCTTGTCGAATTCTGTAATGAGCTGAATGCGAAGATAAAAATGGGGCCGTCATTCCAAACAAAGGACTTCTCACCCTATTACAATATAAACATCAGTAAAGAAGAATGTTTTATTGATGGTTGGGGTAACCCTATAAATCAATTTTACGGTATTGGTTCTAATAAGCAAAGGGAAATAAAATCAAAATCTCAAGCAAGCAATTCTCCGGCAGTTGTCAATTATCAAAAAGCTGAAGAAGCCTTGGCAAATGAAAATTATAGCGAAACAGTAGAATATGTAGAAAAAGCATTAAGATATAATGATTCGCATGGTACTGCTAAATTATACATGCTTGGAGCAGAAGCAGAGTTAATGCGTTACAACAGGACAGAAAGCTATAATTATGTTAAAAAATATAAAGAATATATCGCCACCAATAGAAATGTAGATCCCGTTATAATAAAAGAAATGGAAGAGTTAGAGATGGAAATCTTTACATCAGTTGATGAATCCATTGAAGAAGATTTTAATCGAAACTCAAAAGACTATTGGGCGTATGATTTTAAGGACATAATAAATGGTGGTAAAACTCAAACAGGAAGACATGAATTTAATTATGACAATGTAGATTACTTTGTGTATGACAGAAATCTGTATTATTTTGAATTTCCGAATACAATTGAACTAAAGAAACTTGAAGAAAGTATTCCGATAAATATTGCGGAATCTCCTCTATCCGATTATGAATCTATGTTTGACGGAACTGTATACGTAGACCGCTCTGAAAACTCCCAAACTAGAATGGGTGAAGCGATTAATTCGGGGGGTAATTGTTTTGTTTTTGATCAAGGTAAAATATCAATCCTGTATTTAGATAAAAACAAAGGAGAGTATGGTGAATATGTTTTAGGGAAACCGAAAAAAATAGAATATGGAACTGTGCTAAAAAGAAAACTATTCGGGCTACCAAATAGTATTGATTATTGGGAAGAAACCTATATAGAACTTGTAGACTTAAGGCTTTATTATAAAGATTACGTTTATTGTCTATATTTTCTAACAGAAAACTTAAAAAAAGACCACCCCTTTTATTATCAATATATCTATAATAAGATTACATCTACTGCTGACATGTCAGCCTTTAACGGTACAATTAGTTTTAATTGGATGTTCTTGCAAGAACTAAACAAGAAAAAAGAAAAAGATGTTGGCTATTATCTAGTTAAAAAGCAACTTATCGAATCTATTAAAGGTGCCTATTTAGATTCGATAAGAGTTAATGAAGCCGACTATGAGTTTTATCCAGAAAGATTAAATGTCTATATGGATAACCTTGATAAAAAAATACAAAGTTTTAACCCTTCTGAAGAAACAGTTAATTCATATAACCTAAGTAAGCCTCATCTTATAATTCCGGATAAGTTTGGGCTGATTATGAAGCTTGAAGATGCAAATTCAAACCGAGATGGTAACAAATCTATAGAACTATATGACGAATATATGGAGCAATTTTCTTCTTCTATTCAAAGCCTTTGTGAATATTATGATTTAGCCTTAGCTATTTATTTAGGAGGTGATGATTACTCAAGAGCTCTTGATCTTGTTGATAAGGGCTTGAATAACACAGAACAGGCACCCACCAGAGCAGAAACAATGCTGCTTTTAGAATTGAAGTCTGGCTTGTTGTCAAAGCTTAATAAATCAGAACAAGCCCAGTTGTCTTTGAATCTAGCAAAAGAGATAAGAGATGAATACAAATTTGATTATGAATTTGAGCTATTAAATTAACCTCATCTTCACAATTGAATCCATTATTGCAATTTTAGACTACACCTTTTTTGTGACTCTTTAAAAGCTGAAAATCAGCTAAAAACAGGCGGCAGAGCAAAATTTTAGAATAGAAAACTACCTACAACAACAAATAAACACAAGCTAACGCCAGTGTTTATTTAACCGTTGTGGTGCATTAAAAACCTAGCTGAATAAATAAATGACACATTTACTAGCAGAAATAGCAATCCGAAATTTCAAATCAATTATTGATGAGAGCTTTGAACTATCAGCATTCACTCCCCTTGTGGGATATAACAATGCGGGAAAGTCTAATATGCTAGAAGCAATAAAATGGCTACTTAGAAAATCAGCATTGGCCGAAACTGCATTTTATGACAATACCCAAGCTGTTGAAATGGAAGGGAAAATATCCGGAATTTCAGCAACTATTCTAGGACAATTGCCAGAAAATCAAAGAGCTTCAATCGAGCCATATTTGTTTACAGATTCGCTCTACATAAAACGGATTCAAGCGCAACCAAGTATTCCATCAGGACAAATTCGCTTGATGGTTAAAGACCCAGCGAATGTTGGAACCGCTAACGAATGGAGAGCTAATCCAACAGGATTAGACCAAGCATTACAAGCACTGTTTCCTGAACCAATCCAAATTGGTGCAATGGAGAATTCAGAAGAAGACGTAAGTAAGAGTAAGACTTCCACTACAATTGGAAAACTTCTATCCGAAATTATTGGCCCCATTCAAGCAAGTTACAGCACTCAGGTTCAAACAGCTTTGGACGGAATAAAGGAGCTTTTAGATGCAGATGGAAGTTCAAGGGCGGCCGAACTAAATGACTTCGATTCTGCTGTAAATAGTAAGGTTGAGTCGTTTTTTCCAGGTGTAAATATTAAAGTCCATGTACCAACCCCTGAATTGAAAGAAGTTTTCTCAAAAGGGACAATTAAAGTTTTCGAAAACCTTAATCCTGACGGGCGTGATGTTGCGGCATTGGGACACGGTGCACAACGCTCAATACAGATGGCGTTGGTTCGACATCTAGCCGATATCAAAAGAGAAACAGGTGAACAAGCATCAAACACAATTCTTTTAATTGACGAACCTGAGTTATACTTACACCCACAGGCCATTGAAGTTTTAAGAGATGCCCTCAAAACCCTTTCTACACAGGGATATCAAGTAATCTTCTCAACTCATTCACCATTTATGATTACTTCTAATGATGTCGAGAGCACAATATTGATAAGAAAAAATGACACACAGGGTACACATAAGAGAAACTCTTTGCGAACTGCTATCGCAACTGTCGCTTCTGCACACCCAAGTCAACTTGCGATAGTTTTTTCATTAAGCAATTCATCTAATATCCTTTTTTCTGAGAGAGTGATTCTTGCCGAAGGCAAAACTGAGAACCGGTTGCTACCTAAAATCATTCAAAAAGTTACGGGTAATACTTTAGGCCTTCTAAAGACAGCGTTAGTCCCTATGGATGGCTCAGGTAGTACAAGAAAAACAATAGAAGTACTCACGGCCATGGCTCTTCCTACAAAGGCAATAGTTGATCTTGATTATGCACTGAAAGAAGGAGAATCACAGGGATTTTTAACAACAGGAGATGCAGATGTTGCTGCAATTAAAACTCATTTAGCATCAATTGCATCAACTCATTCAATCAACTTGAATAATGGTTGGCCCACAAAAGCAGGCGGCAGTGCATTAACAGCCGCACAAGCATTCGCTTTATTAGCCCAAGAAACTGCAATTGAAAGCAATTTAGCTTCATTAAAATCGAAAATGCAAGCGGCAGGTATTTATGTATGGACCAAAGGGACTATTGAAAGTCATTTAGGTGGTATTGCTAAGAATGAAATCGCTTGGGCCAATTTCAATGCAAGATTAGAATCAGAAGATTTAGCCGACATCTTGCCCGATGACCACACGGAGATAACGGATTTAGTGACATGGCTAATCACTTAGTGAAATAATAGAACCAATATGAACGAAATAATTTGTCCTCACTGTAAAAAAGCATTTAAAGTTGATGAAGCGGGATATGCCGATATTCTTAAGCAGGTTAGAGACCATCAATTTGAAGAAGAGATTTCTAATCGACTTGCTTTAGCCGAAAAGGAAAAAGAGAATGCTGTAAAGCTTGCGGAAGCCAATATCAAAAACACACTACAGGAAAAACTTGCTGAGAAGGACAGGCAATTGACGGAATTAAGAGCCAGTAGTAACAAAGAACTCACTGAGAAACTTTCACAAAAAGAAAATGAGTTAATTCAATTAAAGGCTAAAATTGAAAATTCAAGTACTGAAACAGCCTTAGCAGTAAGAGAAGCAGTTCAAAAAATTGAGAAAGAGAGAGACCAATTAGCGAATGATGTAAAAACCAAAGAATTAGAAAAGCAAAACATTGAGAATACGCTAAAACAACAACACTCTTCTGAACTACAAAATAAGGATGCCATAATTAAATACAAGGATGAGGAAATTGCCCGCGTAAAGGACATGAAGCAAAAGCTCTCCACCAAAATGCTAGGTGAATCACTTGAGCAACACTGTGAAATTGAGTTTAATAAAATACGAGCAACAGCCTTTCAAAATGCTCAATTCGAAAAAGACAATGATGCTAGTGGTGGAACTAAAGGAGATTACATTTTTAGAGAATATGATGAAAATGGAAATGAAATTGTTTCCATCATGTTCGAAATGAAAAACGAGAATGACGAAACCTCAAACAAAAAGAAGAACGAAGATTTTTTCGCAAAACTTGATAAAGACAGAAAGGACAAAAATTGCGAGTATGCAGTACTAGTGACGCTCCTTGAAGCTGACAATGAATTCTACAATGGCGGTATTGTTGACGTCTCCTATAAGTTTGATAAGATGTATGTTATCAGACCTCAGTTTTTTATTCCAATGATTACTCTGCTTCGAAATGCTGCGATGAATTCATTGAAGTATAAACAAGAACTTGCTCTAATGCGAAATCAGAATATTGACATTACAAATTTCGAAGACAAGATTATTAAGTTCAGGGATGGATTTGCCAAAAACTACATTTCAGCTTCAAACAACTTTCAAAAAGCAATTACTGAAATTGATAATGCAATAAAGAAAATGCAAAAGGTCAAAGAAGCACTTACGACAAGTGAAAACCAATTGCGACTTGCAAATCAGAAGGCTGAAGATTTGACTATAAAAAAGTTGACTTATAACAACCCAACAATGAAGCAAAAATTCAAAGACTTAGAAGACGGAAAAAAATAAAAACGCACCACAACAACACCTATACGCAATACCCTTCGGGATACTGCTCATAGCCAAACCGTTGTAATGCAATTTCAGATCTTCACTTTTTTTAATTTTTCTAGTCACTTTTTGGTTCGTAGCTTTTTCAATCTTCCTAGCTTTTAAAGCAATCTAATTTCTTCGGTGGTTTTTTCTGATTTGATTCTCCTTCGCTTTTTTCACGGGTATTTCATCGAGCCTTGTTTCTTGTTCTTTTAGGATTGAGTTTTTACCTTAGTTCTGCTTCTTTTCCGCTGCCAAATCTGAAACATGCTCTACCCTACTTTCTGCCAAATGAATTGCTGTTTATTCTTTGGGTTTTCTACCCCAAGTTTTGTGAAATTTCGGTGGCACGTATTTGTTGAATCGCTCAACCGTTCTTAGCTTTTTGAAGCTATTGAATCTGTAATTATTTGGCTCTTTGATAATTGTCTGAAAAAAATAAAAGCATACAACAATACATATATTGCATGTGCTTCAACTTTTCTATTTTTTGTTCTGCTGTTAGCACGCTTGCTACTGCCGTTCCTTTTTTACACTTCGATTTTGCTTACTGCTCGGCTCCAATTTTCCTTGTCGCTCAAGCGCCTTGGTTTATTTTACTTTCTTGGGTTCAGTAGCTGCGCTCCTTCTATGCTAATTTGTTATCTTTAGCACACGCAACATATGCGAACCGTTGTAAGCAATTTGAAAATGAACAAACTAAACTTCAATTTTATTTTTGAAAACGCATTTGACACATTCAAAGCTTTTGAAACTATTCCATTTGAAATAAGTGGAATTTTAATCGAAGGACATTCTAAAACTATATGGCAAACACTAAATCATTTGATTATATGGAGAGAGTTTCAGATAGAAAAACTGAAAAATATAAACTCAGAAATTGACTTTAATGAATCTGAATCTTGGATATCCAAATCAAAACCGATGAATTTGAACGAATGGAAATTGAAAACGGAAAAATTTAAGAATCAAACGAAACAAATAGAAAAAATAATATTGAATCTTGACTTAGCAGATTTAAAATTAGAGAAGAAACTCAAGTTAATTCAAGAATCAAGCACACATTTATCATTTCATTTGGGAGAAATTATATTAATAGCTAGACAAAAAAACAAATATCCAAAACCAGAAGAAATGAACGATTTTTTAAACGAATAAAAAACTGCTTACAACAATGGTAGCTGATGCACAACCCTCTTTTCCGTAAAAAACACAACACAAAAAAGGCCGTTTAACGCGGTCTTTTTTGTGGGCAATAATTTTGAGCTACAAAAATTATA
>JAUHXX010000102.1 GCA_030426825.1 Bacteroidia bacterium
GCAGCTTTGTCGGTAGCTTTCTTTTCTTTTAACCGCCATGGCGCCAATACCATATAACGCTCGCCTTCATCAAATTCCTTAATTAAATTGATGACATCAGTGACACTGTGTTTCTTTACTTCTTCGCCAGAAATCGGTGAATAGGTCTTTCCAATTCTAGCGAACAATACTTTTAAATAATCATAGATTTCGGTAACCGTACCAACAGTTGACCGCGGATTGTTGGATATCACCTTTTGCTCAATGGCAATGGCAGGTGAGATACCCTTGATATAATCTACATCTGGTTTGTCTAATCTGCCTAAGAATTGTCTTGCGTAAGATGATAAACTTTCTACATATCGTCTTTGACCTTCTGCAAACAAGGTGTCGAAAGCAAGTGAACTTTTACCCGATCCAGATAAGCCTGTAATGACAACGAATTCATTATGTGGAATAGTCACATCCACGTTTTTAAGATTGTGTACGCGGGCACCTTTGATTTCAATTACTTTCTTGTTTGACATTTAATTTGTTGTTCTAACCCATAAATTTAGTCAAAATGTTAGCCAATTAAATATAGAATTTAAGATATTATTAAAAAAAATATCGAATCATTTCTCTAGCATTTATGGGCTTTTGCGTTAAATCGGTTAAATAATTTGCTGTTTTGACCCAACCTTTACAAGATATTTTACCGTTAACTAAATCAGAAACACATTTAACACATTAAATGGCCTCATTTTGACTAGCAATTTTGCAAAGCATGATAAAAGCCTTATATTTGGTGAGTTACTAAAAAATTGAAACGCCTATAGATTGAAATTTACTCTTTTGAATTAGAAATGAAAAATGAATCCTGATTGAGTGCTAAACTTAACAGGCTTAAAGAGTAGATTATGGGAAAAGCAATTTTAACAGATCAAGAACTTATTCGTGGTTACTTATCTGGAGACGAAAAATCATTTGAGATCTTACTGAACAGAAACAAAGACAGGGTATTTGGATATATCATATCTAAAGTACGTAACGAAAATCTTGCAAACGACATCTTTCAAGAAGTATTTATTAAAGTAATTAGAACTTTCAAAAACGGGAGTTATAATGAAGAAGGAAAATTCTTACCATGGGTGTTGACGATATCTCACAATCTAGTTGTGGATCATTTTAGAAAAGCAAAAAAGATGCAAATGGTATCTGAGTCAAGTTCTAAAAGTGAAGAGTTCAATATTTTTTCGGTTTTAAGTTTAACCGATAGCAATATTGAAGATGATATGATTAAAGATCAAATTGAATCTGATGTTGTAAGATTGGTTGAGTTTTTACCAGATGAGCAACGAGATGTTTTGAAAAACAGAATTTTTAAAGGCATGAGCTTTAAAGATATTGCTGAGCAGGATGATATCAGCATCAACACGGCGCTTGGAAGAATGCGTTACGCTTTGATCAATTTAAGAAAATTGGTAGAAAAACATGATGTGTCTATAACGGCATAAGCCCCATAAAACATAATCTTTATAAAACTTCTTTCATTTTTGAGAGAAGTTTTTTTTATGTGCATACAATATGTTGAACATCATGGCGTTTACTTATCAAACATAAACCTAAAAACGAGATATTGCCTATGCAAAAAATCTACATTGATGACGTAAAAACTTCTGAATTAAAGACAAAATCGCCGAGTAAACAAACACTCAACAACATCTTGGCATTTTCAAAGTCACTTGAAGTATTAAAGTCGAAAAAAAAGAATGTTGAGTTAAACTTAAATTAATTACATCCCCTCTAGATTTTTCTAAGAGGGGATTTTTATTTTAATACACTTGCTCAATCTCTATTTCACTTTCGAGTGAACCTCTATTAAAATCTGATATTTTTTCTTTGAATAACTCCGCTTCTGAAGGGAAGTCTCTTTCTAAACTCTTCCAGTTTCTTAATATGATTTCAAACGGCAAATCAATTTCTACAAGAGTTAGATGCTTTCCAAAACTCTCCCAATTCATTCCGTAGTCATCCGCAAATCCGAATGCAGTTTTTAGTTTGAGCTGTAATTCTTGACTACTGTTAATATTTCCAAGGTCAATTATCATTTTAACTGGGCTAATTGTTCAACTACCATCCCTGAAATATCTTGAATGGTATTGCTAGAAAAATCAAATTTTACTCCGGCCGTTTGATAGATTGCTTTGATATCCTTTGTGTAACCTAGTGCTAGACCAGCTTTATATTTCTCAATTGCATCTTTTTCGTTTGCAATTGCATTTTTCCATACGCCTAAAGCACCTAATTGCGAGAATCCGTATTCAATATAATAAAACGGAACCTCAAACAGGTGTAATTGCTTGTGCCAAGAATAATCTCTGGCGTCTTCGTATCCTTCCCAATCCGTTAATCCAGTTCCAAATCTTTTGCCCAATTCAAGCCATTTGTTTTTGCGCTCATCTCTTGAATGTTTAGGATTTTCATAAATCCAGTGCTGAAAAGCATCAATTGTGGCGATCCAAGGAAGAACCATTAAGATAGATTCAAGGTGTTCGCGTTTTGCACGATTTAAATCATCTCCGGTTCCATAATATGTTTCCCAGTATTTCATACTGATTAACTCCATAGACATAGATGCCAACTCAGCAACTTCTGAAGGAAAACTTTTATAAGCCGTCAAATTCAAATCTTTAGTTAGAAACGAATGTACGGCATGTCCGCCCTCATGAACCATAGTAATTACATCTCTTGCTGATCCCGCGGCATTCATAAAGATGAAAGGAATTCCGATTTCGTATAAGGGGTAGTTATAACCACCAGGTGCTTTTCCTTTCTTAGATTCTAAATCTAAATGACCCATTTCTTTCATGGTTGAAAGACAATCTGAGAAATAAGGATCTAATTCACCAAAAACCTGGATTGTTTTGTCTAGTAGTTCTTCACCCGTTTCAAATGGTTTTAAAGGTTCTTTACCTTCGGGATCTGCAGATGAATCGTAGGGTTTGAATTTGTCAAAGCCAAACTTCTTTAATTTATCTTCTTGTATTTTTTTATAGATGGGAACAATGTGCTGTTCAATTGAAGAATGAAAGTCTAAGCAGTCTTGCACATCATAGTCGAATCGATTCATGGCCTTGAACTTATAATCTCTAAAATTCTCAAAACCTGCGTTCGTTGCAATTTGGTGTCTAAGTGAAACCAATTCATCAAAAATCTCTTCTAACTTATCATGATCTTGACCCTTGCGTTCAACTAATAAATCATAAACTTCTTTTCTAATTGCTCTATCTGGATCTTTTAAATACTTAGCAGCTTGTTGAGAGGTGATTTCTTTACCATTGTAGGTAATTAATTGTGCCCCTATTACTCCGCTATATTCTTGGCCTAATGTCTGTGACTTTGATTGTAACGGAATATTTTCTTCACAGAATAAATCGATTGCCGTTTGAACTTTTTTCAAATAAATGAGGTCAGCCTCATCCGTAAGTTGATCTTTGAAAGGGCTTTCTATCAGTTTCTTATTTAACAAGTTAGAAGGTTCAGCCATTTTCGGATTAATTTCAGTCACAAAAGTGGTGTATCTCGCAGATGCTCCTTCATCACTGGTGTCTATGGTCATTTTGATATATCGCCAGGCCATGTCTTCTTCCAATACTGCTTCTAACTCAGAATTTTTCGCTAGCCATTTTTTAAATTGCTCAAGAGAAGATATTTCTTCATCCAAAAGGATATCAAAATAGGGTTTAATGTCTTCCCACTTTTCAATTTTAAAGTCTTCTGCTACAAATATTCTTGGCTTGCGTTCTATTTTCATTTTGATTTAATTAGGGATTTAAAGATAAAAAAAACCATCCCTGAGTTTCAGGAATGGCTGTTTAATCTTTAATTTATATTGAAATGCTATTCTTCTTCTTCAGAGGCTGCTTTCGTAGTTTTTTTCTTACTTGTTTTTTTCTCTTCTTTCGCTTTTACCACAAACCCTTTGTCTACAAGAATATTGTACCACTGATAAAGCTTTTTCAAGTCCTGATCATAAACACGGTCTTCATCATAATCAGGTAGATATGTTTGAATGTGTTCTCTTAAAACTGAAGGATTCTCTTTATGACTGATAGATGCCTTATAGCCTTCTTTTTCAGCTAATTTCGTATATACATCTAATAAAGGAACATCTTCTTCGTAGGTATAAATACAAATATCCTCTAAAGCTGAAATTTTGTCTGTTGCAAATGCTGGAAACTTTTTCCCAGAATCTAATGATTCAACTATGATGTTGTTACGGCCCTGAGCTGCAACTTTAAACAATCCCGGTTTCCCAGAGATGGCTATGATTCCTTTAATATCCATTCAAAAAATTTGGTCAAAAATAATGATTATTCCTTTACTAATTTAAACGACTTAAAATTATCAGAATAATAGAGTGTTAAAAAGTACATGCCGCTTTGGGCGCCTTCTAAATCAACCGTGATAAACAAGTCGGTTGAATTGTAATGTCTCTTTTCAAATACTACTTTTCCTGAAGCATCCGTTACTAAAACATCCACATCATAAAAATCACTTTTTATAATTCTAAAGTCATCTCTAAAAGGATTTGGAAAAATAACGAAGTCGTTTTGATCTAGCTCAACCAATTGAGAAAGGTCAACAAAGTGAGGGTCTGAAAGGTATGAACATCCTTCAGGACTAAATACCTCTACCGTAAAGGTTCCTGTCGTATCTGGATTATAAAATTGAGCATTGGCACTATCGATAGGTGCACCGTTATAATACCATTGAATAGAGTCGGCAGGAGACACGATCAGTCCACCACCAATTTCACTAATAACTGGAAAAGTAGGAACGGTTCCCTTAACCACAATCATGGTGTCCGAGTAAGCCGTACATCCTTTACTATTGGTTACAACTACAGAAACTGTGTCGTCCCAATCAATGGTGATGGAATTGCTGGTTTCAGTTGTATGCCACACATAAGTATCATAATTATTTGCAACAGTGGCGAAATCAACAGGTGTGTCGCATATTAATGTGTCTCCCGTTAATATTACGTTTTCATTTGTTGAGTTTAAAAGACTGAAGGCGTTCAATCGACCATGGCCGTATGCATTATTAGGAGTAGCGCCAGTCTGTGCATCAGACCAAGTATTCGAATAAAGGTCAGTTATAAAGTCTTGAAAAGTGGCGTTAGGACACTTTTCTAAGTACAAAGCTGCTATTCCTGCAATTACAGGTGAAGCCATAGAGGTTCCACCGTTTCTCACATGTTGACCGTCTATATCTAACATTCCGGGATTCGAACTTTGTAATGAGGCCGATAACCACAAAGGGCAAGCCGCTAAAATCAGATCTCCTGAAGCAGCAACATCTGGCTTTATAATTCCTTGTCTATTCGGTCCCTTAGAAGAGTTTATGCTTAATAGTCCTGGTGGGTAAGCTCCTACATACCAGTTCGAATTATAATCTAAGTATTGTTTGCGGTTGGTGAAGTTGCCAACTGTTACAACGTTCGGGGAACAAGTCCAAGAACTTACAGTAGTTGAAAGCGTATCTGGTGAATGATAATAAGCGATTGGAGGAAAAGCTCCAACAGTTGGCAATCCCGTAGATTTTATATTTGAAATTCCAAGCCAAGCACCCGACCATAAATCATAAGAACCTGACCCAAATGTTTCGAATCGATAGAGATAGGCCGTAGAATCTATGTTTTCAAGAAGAGCTTCTATGTGATATACACCGTTCACTTCTTCACAGTAAAATGAAACAGGAGCTAGTTTATTACTCCCAACCATAATTGAATCTAATGTGGTAGTGTTCAGCAGTGACTGAATATTGTAGAACTGTGTTCTACTTCTAAATTCAAAAGAGGGACTCGTGTTATCTGCCGCAAAGGCAAAATTTATATTTTTAAAATTTGCCGTATCTGCCCATAAATCAAAATATACTGATGGGCTACCAAAAGCTGAACTCATGTTGACTTCTAACCAGGTAAACGAAGTATCAGAGTTTACATTCCCTTTAACGTGATATTTACCTTGATTCCCAGAGTTTCCGGCAGCAGCTACTACAATTCTTCCTGGCTTGTCCAGTAACAAACTATCTATGATTTGGCTTGCTGGGTCTAATCCATCATGGGACCCTAAATAAGTACCTACACTTGTATTTACTATTACCGCCTTATTCAAAGTGTCGGCCATTGAGAAAATGTAATCTACGCCATCAGCAATCGTCAATGTCCAATTGGGAAGATTAAAGTCTGTTTCAACAACTATGATATCTGATTCAGGTGCAGCTCCCTTATGTGTTCCAGTGGCCAATCCATTTCCAGAACCCGCTCCAGAAACTGTTGTTCCATGGGCGTTATTATCAAGTGAAGTACAGGTGCCAGCATTGATATGTGTACTGTCCCACACTTGCCCATAACCATATTTTCCAGGAGTCTGTGAATTTACGCCTAGCGTATGGTCCCAATAGTAAAGCACCCTCGTGCTTCCATCCGAATTTTTAAAATCGTCATGATTAAAGTCGATTCCCGTGTCGATATATCCAATAATTACATCTTTACCTGTAAAAGGAGCTATTAAAGGTGACTCACCGTCATGAACTGAATCAATGTTTTGCCAAATACGCATGGTATCATTCAAGGCGTATCCTTTATGTGGTTCAAAATAAATTTGATTCACAATTCCATTTGAAAGTAATTGTGTGAGCTGGTTACTTGAACATCTAATAAAATGCCAACCATTATTACTGTATTTATAATGGACGTCTTCTACACTTTGAATTGAACTCAAATCTCCTTTAACTCCAAAATTGACTATGTTTTGAGGATGTTTTTGGTGATACTTTTGAAATGAAATGCTTTGACCATACGATTTATCAGCTTGTGAATACACAAGGCTTAAGTTAAACGTAATTAGAATGGCAAGTAAGTGCCGCATTTCAATGGATTTGATAATATGACGTATTATCCTCGCTAAAGGTTAGTCAAAATTACACAATAATATTAGATGGTTCTTTTATTGGCTTTGGAATTGGCCAAAAGTCTTTATGTTTTTTAAACTAAAGATATTTTTAAACAGCTATTCTAACGATTATCCCCACATATTTACCATTTATGAAGAAGATTTTAGTTCGTTGATAATAAAACTCTACTTTTATAAAAAAAAACTAAATAGACTACAAATGGGAAGAATGACAAAATTATTACTTGTGGCTTTAACTCTTTCAGCATATACAGCTGGGGCGCAAGATTATGATAAAAAGAAATTGAATTGGTACAACGGTACTAAATTCGGAATGAGCACGGATAAAGCTTATAAAAAGTTTTTAAGTGATAAAAAAGGAGAGACGGTTGTAGTTGCTGTAATTGATTCAGGCGTGGATATAGAACACGAAGATTTACAAGGGTCAATTTGGGTGAACGAAGATGAAATTCCAGGAAATGGAATTGATGATGACAACAACGGATACATTGATGATGTGCACGGATGGAGCTTTTTAGGAAATCCTGATGGTGAAAATATTGAGCACGAACAATTAGAAATGACCAGAATGTACGCTCGATATGAGAAGCAGTTTGAAGGTAAAACTGAAGCTGATATTAAGGATGATGAGAAAGCGGATTGGGAAATGTACCAAGAAGTTAAAGGAAAAGTAGATGAGGGGCGTAAGGATGCTGAAAAAACCATGGGCTTTATCGGTGATATGTATGAAAAAGCAAAAGTTGCTGATGCAAACATCAAGAAAGCTTTAGGTAAAGATGATTATACCGCTAAAGACCTAAAGAAATTGGCTAAAAATGATGAAGTTTCTGGAGATGCAGCTTTAATGTCGCAACTAATGGCAAATGGATTGGATATGGCCAAATTAGAAAAATATTCTCACCATTTTCAAGGAAGTTTGGATTACCATTATAATTTAGAATATGACGCACGTAAAATCGTAGGTGATGATCCTTCAGATTTTAACGATAAAGTTTATGGTTCTAATGATGTTGAAGGTCCAGATGCAATGCACGGAACACACTGTTCTGGAATTATCTGTGCAACAAGAGGAAACGGAATTGGAAATGATGGTGTAGCAGATAACGTGAAAATCATGTCTTTAAGAGCTGTTCCGGATGGAGATGAAAGAGATAAGGATATTGCCCTTGCTATTAGATATGCTGTAGATAACGGAGCTGTTATTTGTTCAATGAGTTTCGGAAAAGGATATTCGCCTTACCAAGAAGAAGTAATTGAAGCTATTAGATATGCTGAATCTAAAGGAGTTCTTTTAGTTCACGCAGCTGGTAACTCTGGAATGGATATCGGGGAAAACGCAAACTTCCCAGCACCGACTTATCCTTCAATGAGTGAAGAATTTACAAACTGGATCGAAGTTGGAGCATCTACAAGATATAAGAAAAAGTTAGCAGCTTCATTTTCTAACTATTCAGAAAAGCACGTAGATATCTATGCGCCAGGTTTAGAAATCTATTCAACTGTTCCTCAGTCAGAATATTTAGAAACACAAGGAACTTCAATGGCTTGTCCAATGGTTTCAGGTGTTGCGGCGCTTTTAAAGTCTTACTATCCTTCATTAACTATGTTTGAAATCAGAGATATCATTTTAGCTTCTGGTCAAGACGTATCAGAAATGGAAACGCCACTTCCTGGAGATAAAAAAATGGTTCCGTTCAAAGCATTATGTGAAACTGGAAAAATTGCCAATGTTTACAATGCAGTTGAAATGGCTGAAGAAAAAACCGCTAAGTAATATTTAGTTAAAACTTTCGTTTAAATGCCATCTCGTTCATGCGAGATGGCATTTTTTTTGTTACTAGATTTGTATGATGAAATTGATTCAGCCCATTCTTGCTCTAATTGCGGTAACGCTCATTTCAACCAGCGCTTTTTCGCAGGGGATTGCAGCTTTTAGCGATCAGAATAATCGATTGTATAAATTCGACAAAGGAAATATCACTCAAATTTATTATCAACCGACTCGAGAATTACATGTTGGGAATCAATACGTCTGTTTTGTTGATTCTAAAGGCGATATTTATGTTGACTTTTACGGGAATCAAGAAAAGGTGGCCCAAACACACACAAAAATTATTGATACCGACAATATTCTTATGGTTCAAACAGCAACTGTATTAAGAATATTTGATCAAGGAGTTAAGCACGTGCTCACCTCTGGAGCTCTTTCTTTTGGTGTTGGAGACAGTCTTGTGGTCTGGCAAGATAGAATTGGGGGGTATTTGAAGTACTATTATCAAGATGAAGTAAAAGATATCGCAATGATTGTTGGAGATTATCAATTCAACCCCGATATGCTTGGAGAAAACGTATTTGTTTTTCCTGATAATGCGGGAAATGTTTCCGTGTTGTGGCATGGTAAATTTTATCCCTTGTTCTCTTCAAATCGTCCAACGATCTTCAAATGTGGTCAAGATGTTGTGGCCTTTAACGATCCTCAGTCAGGAACTTTTGCTGCTTTTGATAATGGATACGTGGTGGATGTTGAAGATCAGCATGCCCTAAGTTACGCCTGTGGTGACAATTATATTTATTACATGGATGCCTCTGAAGCACACATGGTATTCAGAGAAGAAGAGAAAATGGAAATAGGATTTGACCTTCAAAACGTGGATGTCAGAGATTCTATGATTGTGTTTAATGATGTAGGAATTACAAAAATTTGGTACCAAATGGAGGTATACCAAATATTTAATACAAAAGTAAAAGATTATCAGGTAACTGGAGGAATAATGGCTTATACCAATCAATGGGGAGGAGTCAATGCATTTGTAAGAGGAAAAGAAATTGAAATTACACGTTCAAAAGTGATGTCTTACAAAGCTGAAGGCGGAACAATCACTATGCAAATGGGGCCATCTACATATTGGGTATGGTGGAATGGAAAAATCTACAGATTTTAGGGTATATTTGTGTCCTGTTTTTTAAAACAGCTCTTAACAAATAAACACACATGAATAGTTGGTATACAGTTAAAGTAAAATTTACAAAAGAATTTACAGACGGAACGTTAAAAAGAGTAACAGAGCCTTATTTGGTAAGCTCTATGTCTTTTACCGAAGCCGAAGCAAGAATTTATAAGGAAGTTGGAGAATACGTTAGAGGCGAATTCTTGGTAACATCAATCGCAAAAACTGATTTTGCAGACATCTTTGAATATGATGATTCTGAAAAATATTATAAAGCAAAAGTAAGTTACGTATCTGAAGATGCTGATTCAGGCAAAGAGAAAAAAATAAACAATAACTATTTAATCTCTGCCAAAGACTTGAAAGAAGCTTATGAAAGAATAGAGGAAAGTTTAAAGGGCCTCATGGTAACCTATGAAATTCCTGCTATTTCTTTAACGCAAATTGTTGAAATTTTCCCTTACGATCCAGATGCGTTAAAGGATTATGAGCCATCTACTGGTGAAGAAGAAGGTGAAATCGAATCTCCGAATATCAATGTAGCTTATTCTGCTGGAGAAGAAGAATAAGTTGAATGGCTGCTGATTCTACAGATAATCGTTATGACTTTGAAAAAGGCAAATTGGATGATTTCAAGCATTCAAACCCTTTGCTTTTGTTCAATGAATGGTATCAAGATGCACATGAAAAAAATTGTGCTGACCCGCATGCAGTAGTATTGAGCACAGTAAGCGCAGATGGGCAACCGTCTTCTAGAATTGTTTACTTGAGGCAGTTACTCGAAGAAGGACTCATTATTTATACGAATTACCTCAGTAGAAAAGGCAACGAAATTGATGGCAACCAGAAAGTTTCTGCTTTGTTTTATTGGGATTGCTGCGAAAGACAAGTCAGAATAGAAGGCACTGCCATAAAAGTTGAAAGCCAAATATCTGATGATTATTTTGCAGCCCGTCCTAGAC